>CAMNDJ010000045.1 GCA_946535225.1 uncultured Lachnospiraceae bacterium | reverse complement strand
TGCATTTTTTGGTATTATCCCGCCTGATCGTCTTTAAGATCACAGACGAAAAAAAGGCCGCCATGACGGCGGCCCGAACGATCCCTAAATATACTTGGCCAGCACTTCCAACATCTCATCCTTTTCAAAAGGCTTTCTTATGAAATCAAGTGCTCCGGCCTTGAGAGCCTGAAGGACCTTGGTCTTCTGTCCCGCAGCGCTTATCATGATGACCTTAAGGTCAGGATACTCTTTCCTTATATGATCTAAGGTCTCCAAACCGTCCATTATCGGCATGGTTATATCAAGAGTCACCAGATCCGGCTTAATGGTCTTAAGCTTCTCCAATGCCTCCTCACCGTTAGCTGCTTCTCCTGCTATCTCATAACCGGCCTCGGTCAAAGTACCGGTCAACACTCTTCTTATTATCCTTGAATCATCAACTATTAAGATCTTTGCCATATATACACCCTCTTACCCTTTTACAGTTCATAATCATTGTCATAGATGATGAACAGATCCATATCATTACCGCATACTACCATAGGCAGAACCAGGATCGCTTCGCTCTTGATGTCTCCGGGTTCATCCCTCGATATCGGAGCCACCATATCTATGTCGATATCACGGTTGCTCACATCCGTGGCCATGAGTCCGTTCACACAGTTGATAAGCTCACACATCGCATCAAGTCCGTCCAGACTCTCTATGATATTATCCGTTCCGGCAAAAGAAACTGCCGCTTTGTACATCGCCTCATCTACGGTTCCCGCGAGTGCGGTGGTTATCCTGTAATCTCCTTTGAGTTCCTGAAGCGATATCGCCGGATAGTGAGCGCTCTTTACAACCACCGGTTTCTTGATGTATACGTGGTTATCAACAAGTCTTACTATTGTCCTTAACATCACACCGCAAAGGTTCTGTACCATTTCAGGCTGATCGTAGAGATATAACGGTACGATACGGTCTATTGCACAGCTCTTGAGCTCTTCCATGTTCATCATCGAAAGGCCGTTATCCTTCTGATATTCAAGGAGTGCCTTGTCGAATTCATCAGCCGACATCAGATCAAGATCTATAACGGCCTGCATGAATGCCAGGAACGGATTGCCCTGAAGGACTAAGAGCCTGCCTACCTGATCCGGTGTAAGAAATCCTTCAGAGATCGCTATATCACCGAAACGCTTGTCATAAATGGCCTGGAGTTCATTGACCTCCTCGACCTGCTCAATTGTCATAAGTTTCTCGGAAATGGCTATAACGCCAAGTCTGACATATCTCTTCTCCTGACCGGAATAGATCCTCTTAAGATCTTCCTTTAACAATAATCCTCTGTCAATCAGATAATCGGCAAATATTCTGTCAAACATATTCCTCCTTTTCGCGCTGTACGCGACGGAATCACCCTAACGATTACACAATATCTTAGCTATCTCTTCGTTGCTCGCACCCTTAGGTATCTTATGTGTGCCCGCAGCGATTATTCTGTCATATCCGTTCTGCATAAGCCAAACATCATATTCGTGAGCATTCGGCACAAGCCCTGCAGCTTCAAGTTTCTTTGCCACACTGTCAGATCCGTTGCCTTTATCCACGGTTATCGTTACATAATCTCCGTTTCCCTCCTGCTGTGTATCATTGGCAGGTTCCGGAGTCGCTTCCGGTGTGGGTTCCGGTGTCGGTTCCGGCGTCGGTTCTACAGTCGGTTCTGCTATGACTTCAACGACCGCCTCTTCTTCCGATGAAGGCTGTTCTCCTTCCGCCGCATCCTCCGTAACCGGCTCTTCCGGTACCAGTTCTTCGCTTACGGACTCAGGTTCATTCACTATCTCTACGACAGTCTCTGTCGGAGAAGCTCCGATATCAGCAAGTACCGTCTCTTCCGTCATACCCAGTTCTCTGGCTCTGGCCTTAACCTCTTCATCAGTCATGGTCTTGCCTTTTGCACTGTTTAAGTTGGCACATATGCATATGCCTGAGGCTATCAAAATGCCTATTCCTATACCTCTAAGGTAACTTCTAAGTCTCATATCTCTGTCTCACTGCTCCCCATCGATCTTCTCAACTCTTGAACAAGTCTATGACCAGCTTTACCTCACCGACACCTAAGCCGAGTTCCTTGGCTATGGCCATGTTTGACTTGCCCTCTTTATGAAGAGCCAGTATCCTGTCATTATTGTTCATGCTGCCCATATCGGAATCAAACATAAGCTCGATCCCTTCTCCTCCGATCGGGCCGTCGTTTAACTCAACCTGCTGTTCCTTCTTTGCAGCCTTGGGCTTCTTAGCAGGCTTGCTCTTGGTCACGGTCTCATTATCATCCGGTACATCGACCTTGTCCGGTGTGAGTGCTTCGAAGCTCTCTGTCTCGGGCTCCTTAACAGCCGGTGTGCTCTCTTTGGCCTTAGTCTTATCATCCGCTGTCATAGCCTCAGTTGCTGCCACGCTCTTTTCAGGCGCACTCTCCGTCTGAGCATAAGTCGTAACAGGCGCAGGACTTACGGCTTCGGGTGCCGGCATATTGCGGATATTCTCCGAAAGCCTCTTGACATCCTTCTCAAGCTGACTTAGTTCAGCCGCCGTATTCTTGACCTGAGAATGCTTATTATCGATCATGTCATAGAGGAAGACCGCTTCCTCGTGATCCTTATGTATCTGCTGAATGACAGTATCCGAATACTCATTTACGGCCATCATCTTCTCATTCGTAAGCCTGTCCATATAGCGCTCGAGCTTGTCCTTGCTGTCGCTTACGCTTAATTTGGTGGCTTCATCTATGCTTTCCTTGGCCTTGCGGACTTCTTCATCCACTATGCTCTTTATCGATTCATCATCGATCTGTATATCATTACCGAAGAACTCGCCGCTTGACTTGTCCGGTATGAAGAAGCTGACTGTGATAAGCACAGCTCCGGCCAACAAAATTATCACATAAGGTAATGCACTCATTTCTCTTCTTTATCTCCCGTCCTCTATATCTTCATGTCAAAACCCGAATACTTGGGGATCACCTTCCCGTCCGGATTCTCTTCTTTCTTCTTGCGGTTGCGTCCTCCGTCTCCGGAATACTCATTGCTGCCCTTGTCCCTGGGGTCGAACCCCTTCTGCCTGTTATTGGCATCTTCACTCTGATTGACATCAATGCGCTTAGTCTCCATTTCCTGATCGAACTGGTTCTGAAAATTGACCTGATCGACCCCGGCTTTGGCTTCCTCATTGTGTCTTATGGTATTAAAATCATTAATGCCGGTCATGGCACTGTTAATCTCAACGATACCTAGAGCCATAATCACTCCTTCTTAATTCATGCCCACCATCTTAACATCGCCGCGTTCCTTGACGAATCTGCAGTACTTCACGGGTTCCTTGATGATCTTGGAAACGTCGCTTATTGCCACCTTAACGCCCGGGTAAACGGTGTCTTTGACGACCACGGCGGCCTTCTTCTCGTCGGCGAGCAGTGCCTTGATATCCTCAAGCTCGGCATAATTGTCATGCTGCTCTTTCTTCTTGGCCTTAACGATGGCTGCAAGGCCTTTGATATTATCTATCTGTTCGGGCGACATCTCGACTCCCGCACTTATCTTGTCTCTGGCAGCCTCAAGTATCGGAATGGCTCTGCCTATCGCCTTGTTATTGCCGTCGATTATCTCTTCAAGTTCTTTGTGACGTCTCTTGATGGTAGGGCTTATGCCTATCTCGACTATGGTGTCCGTTCCCATATCAGAGCCCAGTATCTTGGCTTCAACAAGTGTAGTCGCTGCGACTTTTCCACCCGATATGAATCCGCGCTTGCCGCCCACATGGACCTCGGTACCAGCAAATACCTGACTGTGCATTATGGATCCGGCCTCAACATAGCCTGCAGCCTCCACAGTGGAATTCTCAATGAACTGCGCTATGACATTGCCTCCGGCCTTGAGCACTCCTCTGCTCATACCGTTCATGCCTCTGGCTATCGTTATATTGCCGCCGGCTTCTATCTCGGCGCCTTCCACCACTCCTCTTACTTCAACATTGCCTCTGGCCTTTATAGAGAAATTGGTGGCAACATTGCCGTTGACCTGAACATTGCCTTCGTATTCTATATTTCCCGTTGCGGGATCGACATTCTCCACCTGCATGACATTGCTGACGAATACACGTCCGTCGACCAATGTGACATGTCCGTCACATGTGGAGTATATCTCATTCTTATCTTCAGACAATCTTATGTTGCGGCCGAACTTAAGGACACGCTTACGCACATCCCTGGGTTTGGTCTTCTCGCCCTTCACACTCTGTCCGTACTTGCCCGGAACTTCCCTTGTGAGTCTTGCAAGAAGATCCCCTTCAGCTACATGATTGATGATGTTGAGGTTGAAGAAATCTACCGATCCGTCATCTTTAAGAGTGGGTCTCGCCCTTAAGTCGGTATTGAAGAAATACTCGATCACGGCATCCTGCCCCTGAACAGGTTCCTTACCCTCGGCCAGTACTATATCACAGAAGTATTTTCTGTTGTTGATAAACCCTTTGATCGCATCATCCCTGATCCCGAATACGACACCCTGATTCTTAAGAGCAGCCGCTATGTCGTCATATTCATTGACGGCACCTCCCGCAGACGGCGGAAGGAAACGGCCGATACAGGTCATGTTATCCTCCGTAAATTCGATCTTTAACGACTCTGCGATCGGAGAAGTAGGATTCGTATTGAGTTCGAGCGTGGTCTCCTCCATAAGATCGGCTACGGCCTTGCTTACGTCAGGAACAAGAAACTCTATCTTTGAAAAGTTGAGATAATCAACCAGATCACTTATTTCTATGGGTGCACCGCCATCTGTTGCAGGAAAAAGCTTGAGTCTGGCACCTTTTTCATCACATATCAATTGGAAACTTGCATCCATACCGATCCCCCGAGATACTATACTCCGCTCGTAAGTACTCCCATATATTTGCCCATCTTGTTCTTCATACGCGAAAGCGCCTTGGTATGAAGCTGCGAAACTCTTGATTCCGAAACCTCAAGCACAAGGGCTATTTCCTTCAATGTAAGTTCTTCGTAATAATACAGTTCGATCACGCGTCGTTCCTTCTCGGTCAGAAGATCCAACGACTCTATGAGTACCTGTTTGAGCTCTCCCTCTTCATAAGCCTCATCCGGCTGCATGTAATGAGAAGACGTTCCCCGCCCGCTCGGCACATCCGATCCGGATTCCATGAACTCGTTAAGTGAGATCACGTTTGTCACGTTTAACTGGCTCTGCCAATCCGTGAACTCGTCCGATGAGATACCCAGCACCTCAGCCAGTTCGTCGTCCGTAGCAGGTCTTCCGTGCTCGGCTTCAAACTCTCTCATGGCCGCATCCATCTGCTTCTGCTTCTGTCTGACGGTACGCGGTATCCAGTCCATCTTACGTATCTGATCCAATATCTCCCCTCTGATACGCAGGGATGCATAGGTTTCGAATTTGATCTGCTTGGTAATGTCGTATTTGTCGATGGCATCAATAAGGCCGAAGATACCATAGCCTACAAGATCGTCATATTCGACATTGTAGCCTAAGTACATACTCAGACGCCCTGCCACTACCTTGACAAGCGGAGCATATTCCAATATGAGTTTTTCTCTTAATTCGGAAGAACGCAGTCTGCAATAGTCCTTCCACAGATTCGCTCTCGCAGCTTCATCCATTGCTCTTTACCTTGGTCAGAGGCAGCAAATCCTCCAAAACTCATCCGTCCGGGAATGGTCATGATTCATCCTCTGAACCTTCTTCATATTCCTGTCCCACAGATTCTGAGGGTCCTTGAACATATCCGGCCCCCTCTCCCTGTGGTGCGGTCTCATTAGATGCCTGATTCGCATCTTCTCCCGCAGGGATATCTTTCTCGACGACCTTGCCTTCCTGCTCGGCCCTCTCTTCTTCTTCCTGCTCAACCTGTTTCTCAAACTTATATATGATCTTCTGTACCACGGTACCCATGATGTAGAAGATTATAAGTACTATGAGCAGTATCCACAAAGCTTTCTTAACTTCATAATGTACCAGATAGGTTATTATACTGGTACAGGCTCCCGCGAGCAGCGTTATGACTGCCGGCAGAAGTTTCATCCTGTCGCTCATATGGTCTTCGGTTCCTTACCGATCGCCCTTATCAGATACTCTCCGCTCTCGGGATAGAATATGACCGTTCTACCGAAATTCTCTCCCGTATCTTCGGATATCAGTCTGATACCGAGTTTCTTAAGTTCTTCCTTGACGGCTGCAACATTACGCTCGCCCACACGAAGCATCGGCGAATCCTTATTCACCGAGAACATCTGAGCTCCGCCGGCCATCTTGGCAACGAGTTTCTCTTTTTTTGCTCCTTTTTTGACGACCATCTTGAGCAGTTCTTCTACTCCGGTGTCCGCAAATTTAGCCGGATTAGTACCTACACCGATCGTTTTGCTGTCAGGTAGCATAACATGCACCATTCCGCATATCTTGGTTGTAGGATCATATAGCACCAAGCCGACACAGGAGCCCAAGCCCAAAGTTATGATACTGTCCGGGCTTGCGCAGACATTCATGTCCGCCATTCCTACTTTTACTTCCATATCTATATTCTCCAGACCTAAATATTAAGTATGCCAAGCGCAGACAGGATCTTCTCATATGACTCCATATCGGGGATCATTATGAAATATCCGTCTATATCAATATCATCGGAAATCTGAGACTGGATAAGGATTATCTTATCACCCATTATACCGAACTCAATGGCCGGAACACTAAGGATCGCTCCTGCCATATCTATAGCCAGGTCAGGGATGGAAGGATAAATCGTCAGATTCGTAAGAGTCGCGAGTGCATTAAGGTAAGAACCCGTAATGATATTGGATATCTCCTTGAATGCGGACCTCTCCATCTCACCGAAATCCTCTGATGCCATATCTCCCATCAGTTTCTTGACCAGATGAATCGCAATATCCTTCTTGACCAGGAAAAGAATACTTCCTGTTATATCGCCTTCAACAGCAAGATAAGCTCCGGCCATGACCTGCTCTTCTCCACCGAGCAGAGTTCCTACGTCCTTAAAATCAAGAGTAAGGACCTGCGGAACCTTCATATCCACCTTGCACTGTAACAGCGAAGCAAGGGCGGTCGTTGCATTTCCCGCCCCTATATTACCTAATTCCTTAAGCACATCAAAATATTGCGTCGAGATACTCTCTAGCGTTAACTCGCTCATGTGCTATTCCTCCTTTGAAGACTTCTCCATAACAACCATATCAAGGTCAAGAAGCGAAACTAACACTCCGTCCACCTTACCCACTCCTGAAACGAAATGAGCGATCTCTTCGGATGTGTCCACCTTCACTCTCTCTATCTGGTTGTCTTCCAAAGCCACTACTTCCTTGACGGCATCCACGATAAGACCGATCTTGCCGTACTTCTCCATCTTAATGATGATGAATCTCGTGCTCTTGGTCTCTTCGATCTCTTCGAGTCCCATCTTAAGTCTCAGACTCATTATGGGTATGATCTCACCACGGATGTTGATAACACCCTTGATGTATGATGCCACATTGGGTACTCTCGTTACATGCTGCGGTCTTACGATATTGTCCACATAGCTTATATCTATACCGAACAGTTCGGTACCCATCTCTATCTTGATGTATTGAACAGCTTCTGAATAGATCTTAACTTCATCCATCTTTACATCCCTCCTATCATATCAAAGCATTAGGATCAATGATGAGTGCGACTTCACCGTTACCAAGGATCGTTGCACCGCTGATCACCTTGCTTCTCTGAATATACTTGCCAAGGGACTTGATAACTATCTCCTGCTGGCCGGTCAGTTCATCTATAACGAGACCCGCCTGCTTGTCACCCTTCTTGACAATAACTACTACAAGATCTTCATCCTCTGCCTTGGCAGACTGACAATCAAGTATCTCATTCAGTCTTATGATAGGGATGATGTTTCCTCTTAAGTTGATAACTTCCTTCTGCTGAACTGCCTTGACCTCATCGGGACGTATGCTCTCAATGGTCTGAATATTACCCAGAGGGATCGCATACTTCTCATCACCAACAACGACCATGAGACTCTGTATGATGGCAAGTGTAAGAGGAAGTCTGATCGTCCATGTACTTCCCACGCCGAGTGTAGACTTAACATCAACTTCACCGGAAAGTGATTCGATCTTGGACTTAACAACATCGAGTCCGACACCTCTTCCGGAAATATCCGATACGACCTTGGCCGTTGAGAAACTCGGAAGGAACAGGAGGTTGATGATCTCTTTGTCAGACATCTGATTAGCCTGCTCTTCAGTGATCGTGCCTCTCTCTAAAGCCTTGGCCTTAACAGCCTCGACATCTATACCGTTACCGTCATCTCTTACTTCGATGACAACGTTGTTACCGTCCTGATAAGCATCAAGGAAGATAGAACCTTCTTCCGGCTTGCCTCTCTCCTTACGAAGAGCAACATCCGACTCGATACCGTGATCGGCAGAGTTACGAAGCAGGTGCATAAGAGGATCACCGATCTCGTCAACCACTGTTCTGTCAAGCTCTGTCTCCTCACCTGACATATACAGTTCCATCTTCTTGCCTAACTTCTTCTGCAGGTCTCTTATCATACGAGGGAACTTATTGACAACGCTCTCGATAGGTACCATTCGAACCTTCATGACTGACTCATGAAGTGAAGTGGTCACGTTCTCAAGATACTCGATATGCTCACCCACATCATTGGCTGCTTCGTTGTCTGCCGTTGCAGCGGATACGAGTGAGTTCTTGGCCGTGATAAGCTCGCTGACAAGGTTCATAAGGTCATCGAGTTTCTCGATGTCAACACGTACCGTTCTGTTGACAACGGGTTTCTTCTTCTCTGCAGGCTTGTTGTTCTGGCCTTCATGTGCCGCAACAGCAGGTACGTCCTTATTCTCCACAGTATCTGCAACACTTGTCTCTTCAGCCTTCTCTTCGTTGTCGGAAGCCTCAACATCCTCCAGATATCCGCCTACAGCATCTTCTATCTCGGATACGCCCTTAGCCGCCTTGATGGCTGCATCTACGTCCGAATCCGTAATAAGTATCACACTGAATTCATATTCGAACTTCTCATCCTCTATATCCTGAGTAGAAGGAACGGATACAATGATCTCGCCGAGTTCTTCTAATGCCTTGAATACGAGGAAAGCTCTTGCGGACTTAAGTATGCATGCTTCCTGCACATATACGGTGAGTCCGATGACTTTCTTGCCGCTCTTCTTGGCAGCATCGATCACGTCGATCTGCTCTTCGGTAAGGTTGATGTCCTTCCATTTGTTCCTTCCGTCGGATGAAGAAGGAGCTGCCTTGGCTGCAGCGGGTGCTTCACTCTCTTCCGCCTCAGCATCATCTGCAGGTGCCTCACCGCTTAAGAATCCGTTGAGCGATTTGATGATGGCCGCATTGTCATTGGTACCTTCATCTCCACCGCCCTGGATATTGTCCAGATATTCCTGGATCGCATCCAGACACTGGAAAATGGTGTCGATCATGGCAGAATTAACCTTGATCTCACCGTCCCTTACCTTGGAGAACACATTCTCCATGGCATGAGTCAGATCCTGCATCCTCTTGTATCCCATCGTTCCTGCCATTCCCTTTAAGGAATGGGCAGCTCTGAATATCTCATTGACAGTATCCATATCCTCGGGATTCTGTTCGAGATCCAGGATCGATGTGTTCAGATTCTGCAAGTGTTCGTTTGTTTCGTCGATAAAGACTTCTAGATATTGGCTAACATCCATTTTACTTTACCCCCACGTGTAAAATAATCTCCTGTGCAATGTCCTTGAGCGGAACCTCCTCATCGGAGTAACCGGCCTTGACAGCCGCCTTCGGCATACCGTACACTACACAACTACTGCTTTCCTGTGTGATACAATATATCTTCTTTTTATCCTTGAGATGCCCTATTCCTTCCGTGCCGTCCGCACCCATTCCGGTCATGACCACACACACGACCTCATCATAATTGCAGTTGGCAAGTGATTCATACATATAATTGGCACAAGGCTTGACACCTTCTCTGGTGGGTTCGTCCGAATAATGAACCTTGGTCGCTGTCCCGCTCTTGATCAGATTGAGATGCTGCCCTCCCTTGGCTATATATACACAGCCTTTCTGGAGCACATCGCCTTCCTGGGCTTCCACGACCTTGATCCTGCTCATACTGTCCATCCTCTCGGCAAGGGAAGCCGTGAAACCGACTGGCATATGCTGGACCATTACGACCGGTGCATTGAGATCTTCAGGCAAAAACGGTATAACACTCTGTAATGCCTTGGGACCTCCGGTCGAAACAGCTATGGCAACTATCCTGTTGCCTGTAAGTCTGCCTGCACTCTTTCGGGCAAGATCTTCGACCTTCTTAGTCTCCTGCCTGCCCTTATTGGGCTTGGCAAAAGCCGCTCCCACGCTGGCATTGGCTACCGTATTAAGAAGGGCCTTGAACCTGTCGACGAATTCCTCATCTTTGACCTTAAATGACCATTCGGGCTTATGGATAAAATCCATGGCTCCCAGGTCGAGAGCGTCCATCGTGACCTTGGCGCCTTCCATGGTGAGCGTGCTGGCCATAAGGATCTTGGCTTTGATGCCTTCTTTTTTGAGGGCCTGCAGGAGTCCTATGCCGTCCATCTGCGGCATATTGACATCCAGGACCACCGCATCATATGTATTTTTCTTCAGAAGTTCCAGTGCCTCGACGCCGTTCTTGGCCTCGTCGGCAACCGTGAATCTGTCATCCGAATTGATTATATCACTGAAGACCCTTCTCATAAGTGCAGAGTCATCGACGATCAGTATTTTTTTCATTTTTTCACCAATCTTTCCGCTATTTTCTGACAGTTCTACCCCGCTGCGTATACTTTTTAGAATCCTTTCTGCCTGTGTCGGTTACGACGCTCCTCTTCAAAGATGAACTGAATGATCTCTTCTCTCTCATCATTGTCCATATTTACGTACTGGACTCTGTGTTCATACTCACCCGGCCTGTTCTCAAGTTCCTTTACGTCCAATATCTTGCAAACAAGCTTGTATTCCTTGGGCTCGCCTTTTACAAAGAGCTTGTAGTTGCATAGGATCAGGCTGTCCTTGTCATATTTGTAATCCGAAACGAACCTCAGTCCGCCGCCGCTTATATCGACTATTATGCTCCTCTTTAACGGAAGTCCCGGAACAAGGTGGAACTGTCCGTCCCTGTCCATCTTGTCGACTTCTTCTTCAAACAGATTCCTTGCGTTCATGTCAAGTGCGCAGCTGTACCTGTAGAATTCTCTTCTCTGATACTTGCGCAGATTGGTCTCGAGTTCGACAAGGATGATATAAACATTGTTGCTCTTGTATCTGTCGACCACTCTCCCGACACATTCGTACAGACCCATCTCGGTATAGAAGAATATCTCATATTCTCCGTCAACAGGCAGAAGTATGAGTTTCGTAGCCTCTATCGGCATCAGTATCTCTATCCTGTCTTCACTTATCACATCGAATATCTTGGTCGTATATGTACGCTCAGGCGGGGTATTCTCATTTGAAGCCGTCTGCCTCTTTACAGCTCTCATATCAACCTTCTGTCCCGGTACAACGTATTTCTCGATCATGCAAACTCCTAATCCTACTTATCTAATTTCTTACCTGTAACTATATGTGAGAAGAAAGCAGCCATTCCGCGCTTTCTGACATCTGTGTTCAATTCCCTGTTCATAAGTATAGCCGCTATGTTCTCATATGCCTTGGCCGATCTCGAATTCGGACTTGCAAGAGATACAGGCGTCTGCTGCATAACTGCCGCCGAAAGCTTCTCATCCTGAGGAACATACCCTAAGTACATGATCGGGATCTTTAAATATCTCTGCACCACGACATTGAGCTTGGTAAACAGTGCATTTCCCTCTTCGGGCTGTGATACCTTATTGGCTATCACTTTGATCTTGGATTCTTCCATCGAGAATCTCGGATGTCTGTTAAGGGCCTTCAACAGAGAATACGAGTCCGTTATGGAAGTCGGCTCAGGTGTCGTGACGAGCAGTATCTCACCGCTCGCTACTAAGAATTCAAGTACCGCATCGGATATGCCTGCGCCCGTATCCACTATTATGATATCGGCTATGGCATCAAGTTCAGCCAGATTCTGGATTATATAAATAAGATAATCCCTGCTTAAGTTGGACAGCCCGGCTATACCCGAACCGCCGGATATGAATCCGACCTCACCCGGTCCCCATGTGATTATCTCCTTGATGTTCTTACCCTGATAGATAAGGTCACAAAGATTATGTTTGGGAACTGTTCCGAACATTATCTCTATATTGGCAAGTCCGAAATCGGCATCAAGTATTATTACCCTCTGCCCCATCTTTCTGAACTGGATAGCCAGATTGATCGCAGTATTTGACTTGCCCACGCCACCTTTGCCGCTGGTCACGGTTATGACTCTTGCCAGTGGTCTTTGATGATTGTTATTGGCCTTTATTATATTGCGCAGTGTTTCAGCCTGATCCATTGTTACCTCTAAATCTTTAATTAATCGCGGGACCGGGGAGCCTGCGGCTCAAACCCGGGACTAAAGCTGAGTTTTTAACTGTCTCCGCCTCCGAGTATCGATTTTACAGTTGTCTGCGGATTGAACCTGTCTATATCATCCGGAACATTCTGTCCGTAAGTCACATATGACAGTTCAGAACCCGTATAGAGACGAAGGTTCAACAGGTTGCCCAAAGATGTAGTCTCATCCAACTTGGTGAATATGATCTTATAATCCGCCATTTCCTTGTATGTATCGGCGATACTGATAAGATCCCGGTATTTGGTAGTCGCACTTAAGACAAGATAGACTTCGCATTCCGCCATCTCATCAACGGCATGTATCATAAGGTTTGTATTTGCCCGCTGTTCCTCATTGTGATGCGAATGGCCTGCCGTATCCACGAGGATATAGTCATGATCATGATAATCTTCAATCGCCTGTTCCACTTCCGAAGGAGAGTAGATAATCCTGAAGGGAACTTCTAAGATATTGGCATAGGTACGCAGTTGCTCAGCTGCTGCTATCCTGTATGTATCAGCCGTTAAGAGCGCAACCTTTTTCCTGTCCTCAACGCAGAGCTTGGATGCGATCTTGGCTATCGTTGTCGTCTTACCCACACCGGTCGGCCCTACAAAATATACGACCTTAGGTCCTTTGGATGCCGGTGTTATCACCGTGGGATTGCCGAACTTAAGGATCATCTTCTGATATATATTGGTAAGCATATAATCAAAAGGCATTCCCGGTTTGTTCGTCTTCTCGGCTTCTTCTATGATGGCACCCGCATACTTCTCGTGCACCTCATTATCTATCATCATATTGTAGAGGAGCTTCGTGAAGCGCATCTGCTCGGAAGAATCCTCATCCGTATTTTTGTCGTTGCTTCCCTTATCCTTATCCGAAGACTCCTTAGGCGCACTGTTCTCAAGCCGGTCCTTAAGGAGATTCTCAAGCGAATCAAGCTTCTCTATCACGTCTGCCCTCGGACGCGGCGGCGTATCATCGGGAAGTACGCTACCCTTCTCTATCGCTTCTTCCATACCGGAGGAAACCGGCGCCTTTGTCCCCCTCACGCTCTGCATGGCTTCCTTGGCACGCTTGTCATTTATCTCCTTCTGTCTGGCGGCAAGCTGCTCCAATGCCGTCATCGCAGGAGCTTTGTTCTGAGGCTTCTCATTCTCCTCTTCCAAAGCGACCGTGACCTCCACCATCGGAGACTTAAATAAGCCCGCGATCCCCTTCTTTTTGACATTGCGAACATTCATTATGACTACGGCACTGCCGAGTTCTTTTCTGGCATTCTCCGTAGCTTCCGCTTCGGTTTTTCCCTGAAACTTCTTAATAACCATCTTCTTTTCCCGCGGTTTCTATGATTCCCCTAAGCCGTGATCATTCCTACTGACTGCAGTTCCACATTGGACTCCACTTCGTTATAAGAAACAACTATTAGGTCTTTGAAGTAGTCCTCCGTAAGTCTCTTGAAATATATCCTCACTATCGGCGAAGTGATGATGATCGGAGCCTTACCCTGTTCTTCGAGTTTACCGACCTCGGTCTCCACCGATCTCATTATCTCCTTGGTCGTGTCGGGATCGAGGTTAAGATAAGCACCCTGCTCTGTCTGTTTTACGCTTCCCATTATCTTCTGTTCCAGCTTCGGATCCAATGTCACGACGGACGTTGTCTCATTGGCCGGGAAGAATTTGCTCGAGATCGCTCGCTTAAGCGACTGCCTGACGTATTCCGTAAGTATATCCGGATCTCTCGTGGTAGGCGCATAATCCGCCAACGTTTCGAATATCGTAAGCAGATCTCTTATGGAGATACCCTCCTTTAACAGATTCTGCAATACTTTCTGTATCTCACCCACAGACAGCATCTTCGGAACAAGCTCTTCAACAAGCGTAGGATTGGGCTCCTTGAGGTTGTTGATGAGATTCTGTGTATCCTGTCTCGAGAGCAGCTCCGAAATATGTTCTCTTATCACCTGTGTCAGATGGGTCGCGATTATAGACGGAGGATCCACTACCGTATATCCCATGCTCTCCGCACGTTCTCTCTGGCTTTCGCTTATCCATATCGCGGGCAGATGGAATGACGGCTCGTAAGTCGGTATACCGGTTATCTCCTCTTCGACATATCCCGGGTTCATGGCCATATAGTGATCAAACAGTATCTCACCCTCAGAGACCTGTACGCCCTTGATCTTGATTATATACTGGTTGGGGTTTAATTGTATGTTATCCCTGAGTCTTATGATGGGCACCACGGTACCGAGTTCAAGCGCTATCTGACGCCTGATCATCACGACTCTGTCAAGCAGGTCTCCGCCCTGGTTGACGTCCGCAAGCGGGATGATACCGTAACCGAACTCCAGCTCTATGGGGTCGACCTGCAACAGAGAATTGACATTCTCCGGTTGTCTTATCTCCTCCGCGGCAACTTCTTCTTCGGCCACTTCCTTCTCTATTCCGGCGGTCTCAAGCGTACCTGCCATTATACGTCCTACTACGACGAATATAACGCCTATAGTGATAAAGATGATCGGATTAAGCGGTGTGACTATTCCAAGGAATGATATGACCGCGCCGACCATATATAAGACCTTCGGAAGACCGAACAACTGCCCCACGAGCACCGTTCCGAAGTCCGCATCTGCAGAGCCCTTGGTCACGAGTATACCTGTCGAGAGCGATATGAGCAGCGAAGGTATCTGCGATACCAGACCGTCACCTATGGTAAGTATCGTATACTTCTGAATGGCGGAATTGAAATCCAGTCCCTGTCTGGCCATGCCCATTATGAGCCCCCCGACCAGATTGACCGCCGTGATGATAAGACCCGCAGTCGCATCTCCTTTTACATACTTAACGGCACCGTCCATGGAACCGAAGAA
>CAMNDJ010000044.1 GCA_946535225.1 uncultured Lachnospiraceae bacterium | reverse complement strand
GTCAACTGAATAAGGATTGTGAGGCGGATGATCGCGGGTCCTTCGGGACACGAGGAAAGTCCGGGCTTCGCAGGGCAGGATGCCGGATAACGTCCGGCGGAGGTGACTCCCGGGCCAGTGCAACAGAAAAAAACCGCGGCGTCTCAGACGACGTAAGGGTGAAAAGGCGGTGTAAGAGACCACCGTGCGACCGGTAACGGCCGTAGCCGTGTAAACCCCATCCGAAGCAAGACCAAATAAGGAGACCATGAGGCGGCCCGTCTCGTCTCCGGGTAGGTTGCTTGAGGCGGCCGGTAACGACCGTCCTAGATAGATGATCATCTTAAATGACAGAACCCGGCTTACAGCCTCACAATTATAGTTGACATAATGCAAAACTCCCGATATAATACAAGATGGTGATGTCATGTGTGAACATGACCAATATATTTTGTAGGATAGAGGGGTAACACTATGAAGTGTCCGTTTTGCAGTCATGAGAACACGAGGGTTATTGATTCGAGGCCGGCTGACGAGAATAATTCGATCAGACGACGCAGAGTCTGTGATGAATGCGGTAAGAGATTTACGACTTATGAGAAGGTCGAGACCATACCGCTCATCATAATCAAGAAGGATAATAACAGAGAGGCCTATGACAGAGCCAAGATCGAGAGCGGTGTACTTCGCGCCTGTCATAAGAGACCGGTGAGTGCAGCTGATATCACGAGGCTTGTGGATGAAGTCGAACTTGAGATATTCAATCTCGAGGAGAAGGAGGTCCCGAGTGACAAGATCGGTGAGATACTCATGACCAAGCTCAAGGCACTTGATGAGGTCGCATATGTAAGATTTGCGTCCGTATACAGAGAGTTCAAAGACCTGAACACCTTCATGGATGAGCTTAAGAAGGTAATGTCAGGTAATTGATAAATAAAAACAATTTAATATTGTGATCAGAGACCATGGTAGACGGACTTAACGTCCGTTTACTCCAAGGTATCGTATCTCAAGTGAAGACCCGAATGGGAGAGAGGAGAAATTATGAAGAATTCTAAGAGACTCTTCGTATCGGCACTTGTACTCTTAATGACTGCTGCACTGTGCGGATGCGCAGGTGGCAAGGCAGGAGAGGGCGACGCGATTACTATTGGTATTCCCCAGGACATTGAGGACAGTCTTGACCCCCACACAGCTGTGGCGGCAGGAACCAGAGAAGTTTTGTTCAATGTTTTTGAGGGCTTGATAAAACCTGATAGCAACGGCGATCTCAAACCTGCCATAGCCAGCGAATATGTCATTGACGATGAGGGCAAGACCTATACGTTTACGTTAAGGGATGGTGTAACCTTCCACAATGGCGCACCTGTTACGGCGGAGGATGTTATCGCTTCAATAAAAAGGTGTGCCGATACCAGTAACGGGGATCCGTTGGTAGCGGCATTTTCTAATATTGCGAGTATCGATAAGAAAGATGACAAGACTGTAGTCATCACACTTGCCAATCCTGATACTGATTTCTTGTGCAATATGACGACAGCGATAATCCCTGCCGACAATATCGATAATGCGGGAACGAATCCGATAGGTACAGGTCCTTACATGTATGTATCGAGAAGTCCGCAGGAGAACATCGTGCTCAAGAGATATGACGGATACTGGGGCGACAAGGCGTTTATCGAGAATGTGACTTTCAAGATCATTGCCAATCCCGATACTATAGTTATGAATCTTGAGGGCGGTTCGATAGACATGTTCCCCAGAGTCACAACGGCTCAGGCAGAGCAGTTATCGGACAATTTTGAGATCAAGGAAGGAACGATGAACCTCGTTCAGGCACTGTATCTTAACAATGCCGTTAAGCCTTTTGATGATGTGAGAGTACGTCAGGCTCTGTGTTATGCCATCGATCCCAAGGAGATCATGGATTATGCATTTGACGGAAGAGGATCGGAGATAGGCTCGAGCATGTTCCCGACTTTCGGCAAATATTTCATGCCGGAGCTCAATGATACATATAACCAGGATATCGAGAAGGCCAAGGCATTACTTGCCGAAGCAGGATATCCGGACGGATTTGAGTTTACGATCAAGGTTCCGTCAAACTATACTCAGCATGTCGATACCGCGCAGATCTTAAAAGAGGAATTCAAAAAGATCGGTGTCACTGCAGATATCGAGCTCATTGAATGGAGCTCATGGCTTTCGGATGTATATTCCGGAAGAGATTACGAGGGTACGGTCATAGGTGTTGATGCGTCTACATTAAGCCCCAGAGCACTGCTCGGAAGATTCGTATCCGATGCCGGCAACAACTTTGTGAATTTTAAGAGTGCAGAGTATGATGCGGCATATGAGACGGCCGTTACGAGCACGGATGATGCCGTACAGACCGAGAATTACAAGAAATGTGAGACGATACTGGCAACAGAGGCCGCAAATGTATATATTCAGGATCCGGCCGAACTGGTGGCGATCAACAAGAAATTCACCGGTTATGAATTCTATCCGATGTATGCGCAGGATATAAGCAAGATAAAACTTGCCAAGTAGGATGACAGGTATAGTAAAAAAGATATTCAGTTCAATACTTACCATACTGGTAGTAGCCTGTCTTGTGTTCCTTGCATTTGCCGTTATCCCGGGAGATCCGGCGGTGGCAAAGCTGGGGACACAGGCTACTCCGGATAAGCTTGCCGCACTGAGACATCAGATGGGGCTTGATATTCCTGTCATGAAGAGGTTTCTTGTGTGGATCGCCGGAGTCATAAAAGGCGATTTCGGAACTTCATACAGTTACAGTATGCCCGTTACGAAGCTCATCGCAGATAAACTGCCGGTAACAGTCATACTTACTGTTTATTCTTTTGTCATTATGACGGCTCTGTCGATATTTACGGCTATCTTAGCTGCAAGAAGAGAGAATTCCGTAATGGACAGAGTGATACAGATAGTTACTCAGATGATCATGTCTATACCGCCTTTCTTCGGCGGTATAGTGATCACCCTTGTCTTTGGGCTGACACTCAAACTGTTCATGCCCGGAGGATATGTTTCTTACGGCAATAACCTGCCGCGTTTCCTCGGATATATGTTCTGGCCTGCTTTAGCCATAGCTCTGCCTAAGAGTGCTATGGCATTTTCGCTTCTTTATACGGGACTTGTGACGGAGAGGAAGAAAGACTATGCCAGAACGGCATTCAGCAGAGGCAACAGCACCAAGGATGTATTCTACAAGCATCTTTTGCGTAATGCCTGCATACCTGTTGTTACATTCTTCGGCATGGCGCTCGCGGATATGATAGCAGGTTCAATAGTCATCGAGCAGGTATTCGGAATACCGGGGCTTGGAAGGATACTTCTTACATCCATACAGAACAGAGATTATCCGGTGGTGGAAGCGATCATCGTATGTATAGCGATATTGGTAACCGTATCCAATCTGTTGGTTGATATTCTTTACAGGGTCATAGATCCCAGAACGGCGATCTCAGAATGAAGAAGATAAAGAACAGGGATTTTAATTTCATAGTCGGACTCATACTTGCCATGATCGTGATCATACCGGCGCTCATAGGTACGGTTTGGACGCCTTATGACACTGAGGCCATGAACAGTTCACTTAAGCTTGCGGGAAGCAGCTTATCGCACCCTTTCGGCTGCGATAATTTCGGCAGGGATATACTAAGCCGTATAATGTCAGGGAGCAGCACGACGCTTCTCATAGGCATCGGTACGGTATTTATCGGTGCGGTGGCAGGAACTCTTATCGGTGCGCTCACCGGTTACTACGGAGGCCTTGTGGATGACATATTCATGCGTTTTAATGATGTGATGTTCTCTTTCCCGAGCCTGCTGTTGGCCCTGGTTTTTGTCGCAGTTATGGGTTCGGGACGTATACAGTTATTACTTGCTCTGGGTCTGGCCTTCATTCCCAGTTACGTAAGGATAGTCAGGGCCGAATATGTCAGAGCGAGGAATCTTGACTACGTCAAGAGCGCCAAGCTTGCGGGCGCAAGTGATATGAGAGTGATGTTCGTACATATACTGCCCAATATCCTTAAGGTACTTATGAATTCGATCCTTATCGGGTTTAATAATGCGGTGCTTGCCGAAGCGGGATTAAGCTTCCTCGGTATAGGTGTTCAGCCGCCGGCCGCATCTTTGGGAAGGATGCTGGCCGATTCACAGACCTATCTGTTTAACAGACCCGGGATCGCCATAGCACCGGGGCTTACACTCATCATAATGGTACTTGGCATCTCGCTTGTCGGTAAGAGCAAGACGATAACGGAGATCTAGACTCTGATAGGAGATAATCATGCTGCTTCATGTAGAAGATCTGAATATTGAATTTCATGATCATATCATCCCTGAGACGGTTGTCTACGATTTTGACCTGGATATGGAAGAGGGAGAGATAGTTGGCCTGGTCGGTGAGTCGGGATCCGGTAAATCGATGTCGGCTCTTGCGATAGCGGGCTTACTCAGTCGCCATGATGCCAAGAAAAGAGGCAGTATAGTCTTTGAGGGGATCGATATACTCAATTGCCCCAGAGAGACATTACGAGGCCTTCAGGGTGATGAGATCAGCATGATATTCCAGGAACCGATGACAAGTCTCAATCCTGTCAAGAAGATAGGTTGGCAGGTCGAGGAAGCCATGCGCATCCACAGACAGGCAACACCTGAGCAGAGAAAAGCACGGGCGATCGAGGTGCTCACACACGTGGATCTTCCGGATCCCGAGCGGGTATATAATTCATATCCGCACCAGCTGTCCGGAGGTATGAGGCAGCGAGTCATGATCGCAGCGGCCATGATAAACACTCCCAAGCTTCTCATAGCGGATGAGCCGACTACGGCATTGGATGTGACCGTTCAGGCTGAGATAGTAAAACTGTTAAAAAGGATCAATAAACAGCATAAAACAGCGATACTGTTCATCTCTCATGATCTGAGTCTTATAAGACAGTTGTGTCAGAGGGTACTCGTTATGAAGGGCGGATACGTGGTTGAGAGCGGCCCCGTCGAGGAGATATTTGAATCTCCGAAGGAAGAATACACGAGACACCTCATCGAGTCCATACCGAAAGTAGAGCTTTGATAAGGAATACTATGGCAAATATATTGGAAGTAAAAGATGTGCATGTATCCTTCCTTGAAGAGAGGCGCACTATCTTTGATAAGAGAAACAGAATAGAGGTTTTAAAGGGCATAAACATGACCATAGGTGAGGGCGAGATAGTAGGCCTTGTAGGTGAGTCCGGCTGCGGCAAGTCCACGCTTGCAAAGGTGATCTTAGGGCTCATCAAACCTGACAGCGGAGAAGTGATACACGGCAGCGTTCATCCGCAGATGATATTTCAGGATCCGTACAGCAGCTTAAATCCTTCCAAGACGGTCAGGTTCATATTGGAGGAACCCCTTAAGAACATGACTGATGCAGGTCCCGAAGAGAGGCTTAAAAAAGCAACCGAGAGGCTTAAACAGGCGGGACTGGATGAGAAGTATCTCACACATAAGCCGTCAGAACTCTCGGGTGGACAGAGACAGAGAGTATGTATAGCAGAGAGCCTTATGATGGACCCGAAGTTATTGATCGCCGATGAACCGGTTTCTGCTCTTGATGTGACGATACAGGCACAGATACTCAAACTTTTAGATGATCTTCAGGAGAATCTCGGATTATCCATTTTGTTCATATCGCATGATCTGAGAGTCGTATATCAACTTTGTGACAGAGTGATGGTAATGCGGGGCGGCCTGATAGTGGAAGAGGGTGAGATCGATGAGGTCTACAGAAACCCTAAACATGAGTATACGAAGCAATTACTGATTGCATCGGGCATCATATGATTGTTAAAATGTATAATCAAAATCGTTATATTTTTACCATTAAGATTTGTTACACTCGGTCCGATATAATAGGTGTAAGCAGTTAATAAAGATGATTAACTGAAAGCAGGAGTAGGATATGGGTATATATGATGTAGGATACGGCGGATTTGGCGCCTTCCAGAGTAACATTAGAATAAACGATATACCTAAGGTTAACGAGGTTAAGCCGGCAGAAGAGGTTAAGCCTGTCGCCGAAGAGCCTAAGCAGTCTTATGAGATTCAGGAGGTCGATACAAGACCCAGGTCGATGGATCCAAATGAGGCAGCGCTTGAGTTCAACAAAGGCAACGACTATTCCTACATCGGCAAGACCAAGGACATCGAGAGCCTCGATGTAGCCAAGGCGATCTCCGCAATGCAGCAGGATTCGGTGCTCCAGGAGTACAATTACTTCGTAGGAAGCAACGGCAAGGTATTCAGTTCCGAAGACGGAACGGTTTTAGCGAAATAAGAACATAAAACTCCCTTTTTATAATTATCATTTTCTCCCTCCCTTTACACAAGATATCCGCCTTTCCCGGGCGGATATTTTGATTTATATGATGATCTCTGATATTATATATTCTATGTTTGAGCGATTGTTTCCCGATGAATATTATGAATCTGCGTATGTGATACCGTATGAACAACTCTATGAACAGGGTATAAGAGGCATCATCTATGATATAGACAATACCTTAGTCCCGCATGGAGCGCCCGCGGATGCAAGGAGCATTGAGCTCTTTGAAAGACTTAAGGCTATCGGTTTTAAATGTACGCTCCTATCCAACAACAAGCAGGCAAGGGTGGATATGTTCAACAAGAACGTGAACGTATATACCATATTTAAGGCCGGCAAGCCTTCGCCTAAGGGGTATTTGAAGGCCTGTGAGCTTATGGGGACCGGCACTAAAGATACGATCTCGATCGGAGATCAGATATTCACTGATGTGTGGGGAGCTAAGAGAGCAGGCATAAGATCGCTTATGGTAAAATATATAGATCCGCGTGAGGAGATACAGATAATACTCAAGCGCAGGCTTGAATACTTTGTCTTGCGGGAATATGAAAAGAAGCGCAAAAGCCTGTAAAATATTTGTTGAAAAATATCGGGACATAGTATAAACTAGTAAAGAATTATTTGTCGAGTATTTAGGAGGAGAATGTATGATAGCAGCAGGTGATTTCAGAAATGGAGTTACTATAGAGCTTGAAGGTAATGTATACCAGATCATTGAATTCCAGCATGTTAAGCCCGGTAAGGGTGCAGCCTTCGTAAGGACCAAGCTTAAGAACATCAAGTCCGGCGGCGTGGTAGAGAAGACTTTCAGACCTACCGAGAAATGTCCCAAGGCACATGTGGACAGGAAGGATATGCAGTATCTGTATAATGACGGTGATCTCTATTACTTCATGGATCAGGAGACTTACGAGCAGGTAGCGCTTAATAAGGACGCTGTCGGCGATGCTCTCAAGTTCGTCAAGGAAAATGAAGTATGTAAGGTATGTTCTCACAAGGGTGAGGTTTTCTCAGTAGAGCCACCTTTATTCGTAGAACTTGTCATCACTGAGACTGAGCCGGGATTCAAGGGCGATACCGCAACAGGCGCGACCAAACCGGCTACCGTTGAGACAGGTGCTATGGTCCAGGTTCCTTTATTCGTGGATCAGGGTGAGACTATCAAGATAGATACGAGAACAGGAGAGTATCTTTCAAGAGTATGATCCTGCAGAGATCTTAAGGTTAACCATTTACAGGCAACGAGCAATCAGACTCGTTGCCTTTTTTGTTGCAACGGGATCTGCTTTTTGAAAGGAGAAAGATTATGAATATAGAAGAATTCATGGATACTGTTAAGGATAAACTTCAATCTTATTACGGTGAAGAATGTGATGTAGAGTGTAACCTCGTGACCAAGAACAACGATCAGGTAAAGCATGGGATAGTGATAAGGCGCAAAGGCAAATCCTCTGCTCCGAATATCTATGTCGATGAAGCGTTTGAAGAATTCACACAGGGCAAGAGCCTGGAGAGCATCACTACAGAACTCATCTGCTTAAGGAATAAGTGCAACGATGAGGTGGAGTTTGATGCGGACCTGTTCGGTGATTATGACTGGGTGAAGGACAGACTTGGGATCAAACTGGTCAGCAGGAATAAGAACGTCAATCTCTTAAATGATGTACCGCATAAGGATTTCTCGGATATGGCGGTTCTGTTCAACGTCCTTATAGATGATACATCCATCGGAAAAGGAACGATACTTGTTCGTAACGAACATATGTCGATGTGGGGTATATCGACCGACAGGCTGTATGATGATGCGGTCACTTCGATGATGAACAATGATCCTCCGGTCCTTCAGGATATAGTTGATATGCTGGTAGAATTGTTCAACAAGAGAAAAGAAGGCCCGGGCCCTGTATACATGGGAATGGACAAGGAGGAGTTAAAAGAGCAGATAATGCAGGTATCGGACAACAAATGCCTTATGTATGTGCTCACTAATCAGAGCAAGATAAACGGAGCTTCCGTTATCGTATATCCGGGAATGCTAAAAGATGTAGGCGTTACGATGGGATGTGACTATTATCTGCTCCCAAGCTCAATACATGAAGTTATAATAGTGCCTATCCATGATGAAAACGAAAACGGAGACGAGTTGTCCATGCTCGTTAGAGAGGTCAATGATAATAAGTTAAGCCCGGATCTCGTACTAAGTGATCACGCATACAGATACCACAGGCAGACTAACTGGCTTGAGCCGCTGTACGTAGAAAGGATCGCGGAACAGGCTTGTTGACGGAATGAGCAGATCACGGGGATTGCAGTACGGGAGAGGATGATATGAAAAGAATCAGCCGGCCTTAGGGGCGATACTGCTTACGGGGATCAGTGAGATCGCGGCATACAGAAGTGCAGTTGGGACATATCTGAAATCACAGCTGCATGTATATGGATATTTAAGAACAAAGAGGATGTAGGTGACGAGGACGAAGACATATCCGGTAAGAAGGAATGCTCCGAGTTCGCTGTCACCTCTTCTTATAAGGATAACGGGTCTTACTATGGAAAGTACAGCGCAAATAAATGCGAGAGCTATCGCCAGTATAAATGCGCTGCGACAAAGCATCAGCATGGGCGCAGTGATATCCTCGGGGAATGTCTCTCCGAACAGAGAGGTCTTAAACAGTATGGACCATGCATTATGGCAGTATACGGCATTCTCCGAGTGAAACGGAAAACTTATGGAGGATCTGACCGGCAGGCCTATGATCTCAGAGACCGGATATGAGCCCAGATATTGATTGGAATCAGGGGTTGCCGATGAGATTCCCGGCTTTGTGCCGAACAAAACGAGATTACGTATACTCCAGGACAGCCCTATGGGCATTGATATCACGGCAAACAGCCCATATTTTCTTATACGGTCTGAAAGTTTACCTTCTTTTATCGCCTTTATAAGATCAATGAGCATGACTGTTCCCATAGGGAAGATGAGGACCGCCACATTCATCTTGGAGATCAGCCCAAAGCCTATGGAGAGTGCCATTGATATAAGGTATTTAAGCGCATGCTCATTTTTGATCCATAGTATCGTTGTGTAAACACAGAGAAAACTCATGAGTGCCGCCAGCATATCATTATTGACGGTTCCGGACATATAGATAAGACCCGGGTGCAGGGCGATGAGCGACAGCGGGATAAGTATCTTATTCTCGTCATCACAGAGCTCTCTTAGAATAAGAAAGGCGACATATACCGTCAGAACTCCGAATATGCAGGTGGGAAGCTGAATATATTCATATACCGCAGGTTCGTTTACTCCGGCAGCGTGGGCCAGATCGACCGCTGCAGCCGCTATCACATGGTGAAGGGGCGGATGATAATATGAGAAGACCGAGAACGGGTCGAAATCCGGAAGATGGCGGAATTTGGCTATATATTCGATATAACCGAGATGCCCCGGATTGACTGTACTGTCGCTTAAAAGGGTAGCGTAACCAAGATCGTGCTGGCGTTGCCCTACTGTCGTATTAAGGACATATATTATCCTTATGACGGCCGAGATCAGTATTATCATGTAAGAACGTGCGTATTTCCTTAGTTTAGCCATAACAATGTCAGTATAGCATTTTACATACGGTGGGGCAAATGATATACTATGCGTATGCGTGAACAAAGGTCTGAAGGCGTAATCGGGAACATAACGGGTATCATATGCACGATCGTAAGCGTCGTTGTCATGATTTATATATGCAGGTTTGCATGCGGTGATGACATATGGTATGACGAGGTATTCTCACTGGGATTCATCAGGGGAAATATAAGAGAACTGATCAGCCTGACGGCCGTAGACGTTCATCCGCCCTTATACTATATCTATCTTAAGGCCGTATGCGGAATCGCTACGGGCCTTTGGGGAGAAGAAATTCTTATCCCTGCGGCCAAGGCAGCTTCTATCATACCGTGGTGCGGGGTGCTTGCCCTGGCACTCACAGTCATAAGGAAGAGATACGGTATGACAGTGGCGGGTTTTTTTATGTTGCTTGTGACTGTAATGCCGCAACTTGGTACATACTATCTTGAGATAAGGATGTATTCGTTTGCGTTGTTGCTCATCACCGCAGCCATCCTTACAGGTATCGGGATCGTCTGCGATGATAAAAAGCCCGGTATCGTGCATTTCGTGATGCTTGTTATGCTCGGGATAATGACGGCATATACGCAATACTACGCATGTATCGCGATAATCGGTCTGTATATTGCCATGTTCGTGCTGATCCTTACGGGTAAGGATGAGGAAAAGCGATATAAACTTAAGGGGATCACAGTCTGTGCGGTCGCTTCTTCCGTGCTTTATCTTCCGTGGATACCGACGCTTCTTAAGCAGATGGGAAATATCAGCGGAAACTACTGGATCCAGCCGCTTACGTTAAGGAGCATACCGGGTTGTATCAAGTTCATCGTTCTTCCGGTATCGGGGGCGGGTGTGCTTGGCTATGTAGCTGCGGCGTTGGTGCTCATCACGATGGGGATCGTGACCATATTGTTCTTAAGAAAAAAGGACAAATGTGGTAAAATTATGGTAATGTTAAGCATCGCATCCCTGTTATTCACGGTTGTGAGCGGTTTTGTGCTTTCGCTTGCGGGGACACCGATATTCGTATACAGGTATATGATACCTGCACTCGGCGGATTATATCTTGCCTTTGCGGTCATGGCTGACAGAGTGGCAGAGGGTAAGTGGATCCCGGTCATCTTATGCCCGTTTTTGATCACCGGCTTTCTGTCGATCATGGGTCTTAGAGATGAAGAGGGCAAGAAGATCGTGCAGATGCAGCATGCCGAAGAAGTCCTCAGATCGATCCCGGAAGGCAGTGATATTATTACCAACTTTGATCATGTTACCGCGGTGATGGGATATTACAGGCCGGATTTGAATATTCATCTGTATGATGCAGAGACGGACAGGCTGATCAGGCAAATGTTTGTCAATGTCGATGATGAGCTGGGTGATGATCAGGTCGCGGAGCTTGTGAGGAATGAGTCGCCCGTATTTTTCATGGGAAGTTTTAACTCAAGAGACGATATAGTCGCTGACTGGGAGAAGATCGGCATAGGGAGCGAACTTAAAGATAGTATGCTGATCGAACGCTACTGGATAAATCTGTATGAGCTTCGACCTGTGGTGTATTAAGGATCATAATGAAGAAACTTGAGCATTTTAAGGCAAATTTTAGAGAGCATTTCGTTGTGTCGGTGTTCATCACGATCATGGCAGTGGTATATATCATAACGATGTTTATCAATAAGCCGTGGTATGACGAACTCTACACATATTACTATTTTATAAGCAGAGGGCCGATCTATGCGGCGATCCACTGGCCGGTACCCAATAATCATGTGGGCTATTCCGTGCTCTCAGCTTTTTTTGACTTCCTCGGGAATCCGTATATCGGACTCAGAGGTGTGTCCTGTATAGCGGCTGTTGCCAATCTGATACTCTTATACAGGCTGTCATGCAGGTTTATGAATAAATACTTCTCAACGGCCGTGACGGCTCTGTATGCAGGAACATATTTAGTTCACAGGCTCTCAGTGCAGGGCAGGGGCTATACACTTGCCGTTACCTGTTATCTGTTGGCCATGACCGCCATGTACAATATCTGCATGGGTGAGACCAAAAGGCGGAATTACGTCATGTTCGGTGCGATGTTGGCACTTGGGCTGTATATTGTTCCGAGTTCTCTGTACTGGGTAGTTCCCACTTGTGTAACGGGAGGAATGTACCTTCTTATAAGACGAAATTACAGTGATTTCATGAAACTTCTGCTCGCATCGGTCTGCGCGGCTTTTGTTACGCTGGGGCTGTATTCGATCATATGGCTTGCGATCGGAGCGAATCTCATAAGCAAAGATGCGGACAGTGTGATGTATGGTCTGCATCAGGCAAAGATAGTGTTAAAAGCGCCGGTGCAGTCGCTGATCACGGGCAAAGACTATATGCTCGCGACTCCTTACATACAGAGTATCAAGCGCTCGGAATGCATACGGACGATGCCGGAGTATTTCAAGAACCTGTTTGACAATTACTACAGTTACGGTGGGATCAGCCTGATGATGGCGGGCGTGTGCGTGACCATATGCAGTATCATATATGCGATCAGACAGAAATTTTATAAGCGTAACAGTTTTTTTGCCAATATGTTCATATGTGTGACGCTGCTGCTCGTACCGATCATGCTGCTCATACAGAGCGTTCAGCCATATCTTCGTGTGCTCAGTTTCTACGGTATCCCGCTTTATTTCGGGGTGGTATTTACCATTCATTCGTATTGCGAGAATTTTGCCAGAGGAAGGATGGCGAGGCGGATAACAATGGTCACGATGTTCGTGATGATATTGCTTGCGATCGGCAGCCTCTTAAGGCCCGGCTACCGCGAGCCTTACGCAGGCAGGGAGAATGTCATAGAAGGACTGTTTAAGCAGGTTGATGTATCGAAGATAGACAAGATCTATTATACGGATGATTATACGAAATATGTGCTCAAGTTCTATCATGATGTGACGCCGACGGAAGTAGAGAAGATCGAATCATCGGACTGGGCGGTATTCTGTCCTGAGATGTATGACAGTAAATATACCGATGTTAAATGGCCTGTATTGTACGGTTATCATGTGGCCAGGCTTAAGTATGTTGACAACAGGATGACTAAAGAGGCCGAATATGAAGGATATACCCTGTATCAACGTGCTGGACAATGAGCGCCTAATATGATAGTATAGATAGGCTGTAACAATTTTGTAACAATTTCGGAGGTAGATATCCGGTGTTACGCATGTGCCCGTAGTCTAATGGATAGAACGAAGGCCTCCGACGCCTTTAATGCAGGTTCGATTCCTGTCGGGCATACTGGTTTCAAGGAGATGTTTTTGTGAGTGACGATAACAAGAAGACATTCGGATTCAAGGAATGGATCAAGGATGTGATCGAACTTATAAAGGATAACAAGCGGATAGTCATTACCGTGATAGTTTTCATCATTCTGTTGGTATCAGCTGTACTGATATCAGGTCATTTTGCGCGCAGATCCAAGGAAGCTACGGCAGTGTTGGATACACAGGAGACTGCTGCTACGGAGACTTATGCCATTCCTGATGAGCCGCTTAAGCAGGACGCTTATCCCGAGATCAATAATCTTATGAAGAAATACTATGCGTCTGTAGCAGATGGCGATATCGCAGCTGTCGAAGACTTAAGAACGGGTCTTGATGACAAGGAGAGGATCGTCATAGAGAAGAAGGCCCAGTATGTTGAGAATTATCCCAATATCACCTGCTATACCAAGCCGGGTCCCGTGGACAAATCATATCTTGTTTACGTGAATTATGATGTCAAACTCAATGATTTTGATGAACTCATCCCCGGAATGAACGTGTGGTATGTATGCGTGGATGAGAGCGGAAGATACTATATCAATGAAGATCCTCAGGATGATAAGATAATCGAGTATTGCAAGATCGTATCCGTGCAGGATGATGTGCAGGATCTGAGTAATACTATCAATGTCAAATATAACGAACTCATGGAATCTGATCCGGATCTGGGCAAGTTCATGGATGAGCTTGGTGTCCAGATGAAGGTTGATGTAGGAGAGGAACTGGCCAAGGCTGAGGCTCCGGCAGAGGAACCCACTCCTACGCCGACTCCCACACCGGAGGCTGCACAGGAGCAGGCGACTGTAGAGGTCAAGACCGTAAAGGCCATAACGGTAGTTAATGTCAGGGCTTCTGACAGTGAAAAGGCCGATAAGGTCGGCAAGGCGAGCGAAGGACAGGAATTCAAACTCTTAGAGGAGAAGGCTAACGGATGGTCCAAGATCGAGTTCGAGGGCAAAGATGCGTTTATCAAGTCTGAGTATCTTGAGACTGTTGGTACACAGACAGTCAGTGCGGATGCATCAGAAGAGGGTGCAGCTTCGACAAATGATAATGACGGAACTAAGACTGAGAGTACGACCGGAAATAATACACAGAACAATTCCGGGAAGAGTACGACTGAGAACAGTGAGGCTGCAAAGAATTCGCCGTCTTCAGGAACCGGAACTGCTACGGATACCGTGAAGGTAAGAGAGAAACCCTCTACGGAATCGGATCAGCTGGGAACGGTATACGGTGGCGAGAAACTGGAAATAGTAGAGAAGCAGTCAGACGGTTGGACAAAGGTCAAATATAAGAAAGGCTACGGCTACGTTAAAAGTGAGTTCCTGAGGTAGATCTGTCAGGTATATGATGAGTGTAAGTGATAAGCGCCCGTTTCGGGCGCTTAATTTTTGTGTGGTATTTGCGGGATACCATGCAGAGAGAAAGAAATAAAAAAAACAATAAATTATTATTGCATTATTGTATACAATGTGATATTATCGAAACAACGATTGGAAAATACCGGGATAAACCGGTTTATGTGTTCATAGGAAGGAGAATAACATGTCATACGTTGATGAAGTATTGGAGAAAGTTAAGAAGAGAGATGCTGATCAGCCCGAGTTCATTCAGGCTGTAACAGAGGTGCTTGAGACACTTAAGCCCGTCATCGAGAAGGATGAACAGAAGTATCGCGATCTCGCCATCCTTGAGAGGATCACGGAGCCTGATCGTCAGATCATGTTCAGAGTTCCCTGGGTTGATGATAACGGCAAGGTACAGGTTAACAGAGGCTTCCGTGTACAGTTCAATAATGCTATCGGACCTTACAAGGGGGGCTTAAGACTTCATCCTTCAGTAAACCTTGGTATCATCAAGTTCCTTGGATTTGAGCAGATCTTCAAGAACAGTCTTACAACACTTCCCATCGGCGGTGGTAAGGGTGGTTCGGACTTCGATCCCAAGGGCAAGTCAGACAATGAGATCATGAAGTTCTGCCAGAGCTTTATGACAGAGTTATCTAAGTATATCGGAGCTGATGAGGACGTTCCTGCCGGTGATATCGGAACAGGCGCACGTGAGATCGGTTTCATGTTCGGTCAGTATAAGAGGATCAAGGGCCTCTACGAGGGCGTACTCACAGGTAAGGGCCTTACATACGGCGGATCGCTTGCACGTACAGAGGCTACAGGTTATGGCCTTTTATACCTCACAGAGGAGATGGTAAAGTGCCACGGCGATAAGATGGAAGGCAAGGTCGTTGCTATATCAGGTTCAGGTAATGTGGCCATCTACGCTTGCCAGAAGGCACAGCAGCTTGGTGCCAAGGTTGTAACGGTATCTGATTCAACAGGTTGGATCTATGATGAGGACGGTATCGATGTTGCTCTTCTTAAGGAAGTTAAGGAAGTTAAGAGAGCGCGTCTTACAGAATATGCTGCAGCTAAGCCTTCAGCTAAGTATTTCGAGAAGAAGAACGGTGAGCACGGTGTATGGCAGTACAAGGTTGATATCGCTCTTCCCTGCGCAACACAGAACGAGCTTGATATCGAAGATGCCAAGATGCTCGT
>CAMNDJ010000043.1 GCA_946535225.1 uncultured Lachnospiraceae bacterium | reverse complement strand
TGCCTGTACATGAGTATCGAGGCTGCTACCGATGCATTAAGGCTTTCAAGCTCACCTTCCATTGGGATCTTTATGTATTCATCAGCAAGAGCAGCCGTCTCATCCTTAAGGCCGTTGCCCTCATTGCCAATAAGAAAAGCAGTATCTTCATATGCGATCTCATCATAAGATACCTCACCCTTAAGGTGTGCCGCATAGACCTTGATACCTTCTGACTTAAGCCTGTCCACAGCCCCTGACAGGTCGTCCGAGTATATGAACGGCACCCTGTATATCGAACCCATAGTCGCGCGTACGGTTTTGGGATTATATATATCCACACAGCCTTCACTCAATATGATGCCCGACGCTCCCGCTCCTTCCGCGGTCCTGAATATCGTGCCGAGATTGCCGGGATCCTGTATGTCTTCAAGCACCATGATAAGACGTCTCTCATCTCCGTTACTCTTGATCCTGCACTTAAGGATATCATCCATCTGATATGACGGTACACTCATTACGCACAGTATGCCCTGAGGTGTCTGTGTGTCAGAGATCTTGGACATCTGTTCCGGTGTGATGACTGTCGTCTCAAGCCAGCCTATCATCTCGGATATCTTAAGTGATGAGTCTGTGATTCCGGTCCCTGATGAAGCATCTCTGTCTATATGATCCAGGAATTCCTGAGTGACATAGACTTCCCGCACCCATTCAAGAGGAGCTTCCATGAACATCTTCGGTCCCTCTGTCACAAAGAGGCCCGCCTCACGGCGAGCCTTGGATCTTTCCTGTAATTTACGTATCTCTTTGATTTTTGCGTTGGTTAACATAATTTCAATAGAGTCCTCCGACAGCAGCCTCAGTTATCCGTTCTGGTCGAAGCCGACAATACTCTGCTCACCTCGTATTCGTACTCGGGAATATCCTTTTGCATAGCCAGAGCTTCGTCGATATCATAGTCCACAAACTCTCCGTGGCGAAGTGCCACTACTCTGTTCGTCTTGCCGTCACAGAGTATATCTGCCGCATATGCGCCCATGATCGAAGCATAGTATCTGTCCTTACAAGTAGGGCTTCCGCCTCGCTGCATGTAACCTAAGATCGTTGCTCTTGTCTCTATGCCGGTTGCAGCTTCTATACGTCTTGCCATTGAAGTCGAATGCCCTATACCCTCGGCATTGATGATGAGGTGATGGGTCTTACCCTTCTTACGGTTATTGATTATGTTGTTGATTATTCCCTGCTCATTAAAGTCGTATTTCTCAGGAAGCAGGATATCTTCCGCGCCATTGGCGATACCGCACCAAAGCGCTATATATCCGGCATTTCGTCCCATTACTTCTATGATCGAACATCTCTCGTGAGATGAGGATGTATCCCTGACCTTGTCAATGGCTTCCATGGCCGTATTGACAGCCGTATCAAAACCTATCGTATATTCGGTACACGAAATGTCAAGATCGATCGTACCGGGGATGCCTATCGTATTGATCCCCTGCTTCGACAGCGCCTGTGCACCTCTGTAGGATCCGTCACCACCGATCACGACTACGCCGTCGATACCGTGCTTGCGGCAGATCTCGGCGCCCTTGATCTGTCCTTCTTCCGTGGTAAACTCCTTACATCTGGCCGTACCAAGCACGGTTCCGCCCTTCTGAATTATATCGGATACACTGTGAGCATCCATGTCGACGATCTCTTCCGCAAGAAGGCCCATATATCCCTTCTTGATACCCTTAACGGCAACACCTCTTCCGATGGCCTTGCGCACCACGGCTCTGATGGCCGCGTTCATTCCCGGCGCATCACCTCCGCTTGTCAGTACTCCTATAGTCTTTATCTCACCTGCCATAATCTTCTCCAATCTTGTGTGACCGATCACATCTTATTAATTGTAAAACATAGGCTTTCAAAGTTCAACCTTCACATGAGTTTCGTTCCGGTCTTAGGTGGGGCAGTCTCAGACGAGCTTGACGTTATCTTCACCAATAAGTTCCTTAAGAGCCCCTGTGATCTCTGCTCCCGCAACCGTCATTGCCCTTCCGAGTTCCTTTTTCTGTCTGGTATTTGCTATATATATGGTGACCGTATCCCTGCCGTCCGATTCCTTAAGGATCAGATCGATATCCGCCTGTTTGGCCTTGTATGAATCCATGTCATCAAACTTAAGCCATAGCGTTCGTCCCACATCCTCAAACAATGTTATCGTATCTGCTATGAGCTTGCCGTCCTCCTCATCTCCGGCGCTCACCCTGCCGCGGATGAAAACCTTATTGTCTATGGCGATCAACTCATTATACTTCTCATATACCTTCGGAAATACGATACATTCAACAGTTCCTGCGATATCCTCAAGACTGACAAAAGCCATAGGCTGGTTGTTCTTGGTATACTTGACAGATCTGTCACTTATTATACCGCCGAGGGTTATGAACTCTCCGTCCTTAACCTTCATCCCTTTCTGATCATCCATTTCCATATAGAACAGATCCGTGGTCTTGTTGGTTATGTGCTTCTTCCACAGATCCTCGTATTCTTCGAGAGGATGACCGCTTACATATACACCGAGGACTTCCTTCTCGAAGGCAAGCTTAAGCTCCTTGGTATATTCACCGACATTGGGAAGCTGTATATCGAACTTGGCCTTACTGTCGTCATCTACGATATCGAAAAGGGAAATCTGTCCGGCCATGTTGTTCTTTAGGTTATCCATGATGTGATCCATAACGGTTACGTATATGCTCATGTACTGCTTGCGCGTTCCGCCGAAACCGTCCAACGCTCCCGCTTTGATGAGGTTCTCCACCACTCGCTTATTGAGTTCACCGGTCGCATTCCTCGAGATAAAATCTTCAAGACTCGAATACGGTCCTCTCTGCTTACGCTCCGATACTATGGACTCGATCACGTTCATTCCTATGCCCTTGATCGCATTCAGTGCATATATGATCGATGATCCGCTCACGGCAAAACCGGCCGCGCCTTCGTTGACATCGGGCGGAAGTATGTCTATACCCATCGTGCGACACGTCAGGATGTATTCAGATACCTTACCCGGATTGTCTATTACGGAAGTCATGAGTGCCGCCATAAACTCCACAGGATAATAATGCTTAAGATAAGCAGTCTGATAGGCCACGACCGCATAGCAGGCAGCATGTGACTTGTTGAAAGCATACTTGGCGAAATCCGTCATCGAATCATAGATAGAATCTGCGACCTTACCATCTATTCCCCTGGCGATACAGCCGTCTATCTTCTTGTCAGCATTACCGCTAACGAAATCCTTACGCCCCTCATCTATGACATATTGCTTCTTCTTGCTCATGGCGCGACGTATATTGTCTGCCTCACCCATCGAGTATCCGGCCAGGTCTCTTACTATCTGCATGACCTGTTCCTGATACACTATACATCCATAGGTCGGTGCGAGGATGTGCTCAAGTTCGGGTGTTGCATAGGTAACTGAGTCGCTGTTGTTTTTGCCCTGGATGTACTTGGGAATGAAATCCATCGGGCCCGGTCTGTACAGTGAGATGCCGGCTATGACATCCTCAAGACTGTGGGGCTTGAGTTCCTTCATGAAAGAGCGCATGCCGGATGATTCCAACTGGAATATGCCTTCTGTCCTTCCCGTTCCGATAAGATCGTAGACAGCCTTATCATCATAGTCAAGATGGTCTATGTCTATCTCAATGCCCGTATTCTCGCGTATATTATCTATAGCCTTCTTGATCACCGTAAGTGTACGAAGGCCGAGGAAATCCATCTTAAGAAGTCCCAGTTCCTCCAGAGTCGTCATCGTAAACTGCGTCGTTATGGAACCGTCCGAACCTCTGGATAAGGGCACGAATTCATCTGCAGCTTCAGGACAGATGACTACTCCTGCCGCATGCATCGAGGTATGTCTCGGAAGGCCCTCAAGTTTCTTGCATATATCTATGAGATAATGGAGCTGTTCATCGCTCTCATATTTCTGCCTGAGTTCCCTGTTGATCTCCAACGCCTTATCTATAGTAATGCCCAGATCATTCGGGATCATCTTGGAGATAGAGTCCGTGTACGAATAGGGAAGATCGAGTGCTCTTCCGACATCCTTGATGACGCCTTTGGCTGCGAGGGTACCGAAGGTCACTATCTGGACCACCTTCTCCTGACCGTATTTGCGTCCCACGTAATCTATGACTTCCTGCCTGCGTTCGAAGCAGAAATCGATATCTATATCAGGCATGGATACACGTTCGGGATTAAGAAATCTCTCGAAGAGCAACTGATACCTGATCGGATCTATATTGGTGATATGAAGACAATAAGACACTATGCTTCCCGCTGCGGAACCACGGCCGGGGCCTACCGGAATATCGTGTTCTCTTGCATAATGTATGAAGTCCCACACGATAAGGAAGTAGTCGACATATCCCATCCTCTTGATCACGGACAACTCATATGAGAGGCGCTCCGTCAGGGCCTTTCGGCGTTCGTCATCAGATATGACAGAAGTGTCATTATCTGCGCTGTCTCTGTCGCCCTGGTTTTGCCCTGAGAAATACCTTTCTTCCAGGCCTTTATTACACAGATATTCAAGATATGTATAAGGCTCATATCCTTCAGGAACTTCGAAATGAGGCAGCTTGGTATTGTGGAATTCTATCTCAACATTGCACCTCTCTGCGATCTTATGGGTGTTCTCTATGGCTTCCGGAGCGTACTTAAATAACGCCGCCATCTGCTCTTCGCTCTTGACATAGAACTGGCCGCCTTCATAGCGCAGTCTGTCTTCGTCCGATACACGCTTGCCTGTCTGAATGCAGAGCAGTACATCATGACTCTCCACGTCATCTTCATAAGTATAGTGAACGTCATTGGTCGCGATGAGCGGTATGTCCAGTTCCTTAGAGAACCTAAGCAGTACGCTGTTGACCGTCTGCTGCTCAGGAATGCCGTGGTCCTGAAGTTCAAGGAAATAATTGCCGTGGCCGAATATCCCGTCATACTCGATGACCTTGGCCTTTGCTTCTTCGATAAGCCCTTTGGTGATGAGTCTCGGGACCTCACCGGCAAGACAGGCTGAAGCACAGATCACACCCTTATGGAACAGTCTTAAGACTTCCGTATCAACTCTTGGTCTGTAATAGAAGCCTTCGGTAAAACCGCGGCTTACGATCTTGCACAGATTGGCATAGCCTTCATTATTCTCAGCCAGCAGGATCAGATGGTGGTATCTCTCCTCTCCGCCCTTAAGTTCTCTGTCGAACCTTGAATCGGGAGCGACATAGACCTCACATCCGATAATGGGCTTAATGCCCTGCGCCTTGCATTCCTTGTAGAAATCTATGGCACCGTACATCACACCGTGATCCGTGATCGCGGCGGAGTCCATTCCGAGTTCCCTGACTCTCTTGACATATTCAGTTATCTTATTAGACCCGTCTAAGAGACTGTACTCCGTATGGGTATGAAGATGTGTAAAAGCCATATGTTTAGTATACCACAGGGTGTGTTGACGGTCACATCAATTCGGGGTTTAATTTTCCGGATCAAAAAAAGCCCAAACCGCGCTGTTAACGGGTTTGGGCTACTTATTGCATTTCTTATCGGGCAGAGATCTTAACCTACAGGAGCCTCTCGATCCTCAGATCCTTCTCGACCATCAGATCTATGTACTGCTCACCGCACTTGACAAGAGGTCTTGAGAGTCTCTGTTTGTTGATGAAGATTATATCTCCTTCAAGGCCGTTGCTTAAACCGACTCTGTTCATCATATATGTATCGACGATCTTGCGAAGGAATGTCATGATCATCTCCGTGTCGTACTTCTGAAGTCCTTCGTTCTCAAAAGCCTCGATAACGGTGAACGGACACAGACCGTCTCTGTATTTCCTGTTGGCCGTCATAGCCTCATATACATCGGCGATACATACCAGCTTGGCATAATAGTCGATGGACTCCGCCTTAAGACCTAAGGGATAGCCCGAACCGTCACACTTCTCATGATGCATCAGAGCCGCCTGACGTACATGATCGTCAACGTCATACTTCATTAAGATCTTGTAGCCTTCAACGGGATGAGTCTTGACGATCGCGAATTCGCCATCCGTCAACTTGCCGGGTTTCTTGATTATCTCTTCGGGTATCGTCATCTTGCCTATATCATGGAAGATACCGCACTCAGTAGCAAGCCTTACCTCGGCATCACTGAGTCCTAACCATCCGGCGAAGACATTACATATGAGTCCCACATTAAGACTGTGAGCAAATGTTATATCATCATACTGGCGCATGTTATGCACCATATCGAACACATTGATATCACCTCCGGGCGGATGAAGGATACTCATCGCTTCATCGACCAGCTTGTCGGCTTCGAGCGGAGCATTCTTGGCGACCACATCACTCATGGTCTGGCTCATGATTGAAACAGTCTGCTCGAAATCTTCCTTATATTTCTTGAATTCCGGAGTCGCCCTCAGTCTTGCAGCATAGGAATTCTCTGTATCCTCGGCTGCGGGCACCGAACCGGCATCGTCATCGATCATTACCGAAGTCACACCGTTCTGATGCAGTTTCTCAATGGCTCTCTCATTAAGCACCAGTCCTTCGGGCAATACAAGCTTGTCATTGTAGTTGTATGCATCCGAGTGAAGGACCATCCCCGGCTTAAGTTTGTCGGTATCAACTCTTCTCATTGATCTCCCTCTTCCCTTTTGGAAAATATCATCCGACTCTTAACTTGAACTTCTGTATATCCCTATCGTTGTCTATCTTCTCTATCATTGCTCCGATATTTCTAAGTTTAATATCGAAGTCTTCATATCCTCTTTCGATATATCTTATATCATCGACCGTAGAAAAACCTTCCGCTGCAAGTGCTGCGATAACAAGTGCCGCACCGGCTCTTAGATCAGGTGCTGATATGCCGGCACCGGTGTATCTCTCAACGCCCTCAATGATCGCAGTACTGCTCTCTACCTTGATGCTCGCTCCCATTCTTATGAGCTCATCCACATACTTGAACCTGTTCTCAAATATGCTCTCTGTTACGATACTCGTACCTGTAGCCAGTCCCAGTGCGACCGTTATCTGCGGCTGCATATCTGTCGGGAAGCCGGGATAAGGAAGCGTCTTAACATGTGTATGATCAAGCCTGCCAGTGGCTACGACTCTGACCGCATCATCCGATTCTTCTATCTCACATCCGATCTCGATAAGCTTCGCACTTATGGACTCCAGATGCTTGGGTATCACATTTCTGACAGTAACGTCACCTTTGGTCACGGCTGCCGCGAACATAAATGTCCCTGCTTCTATCTGATCCGGAATTATCGTATATTCCGTACCGTGCAATCTCTCTACACCTTTGATACGTATAACATCCGTACCTGCGCCCTTGATGTTGGCGCCCATACAGTTGAGGAAGTTGGCCACATCTACGACGTGGGGTTCCTTAGCCGCATTCTCAATGATGGTCTGACCCTCTGCCATAACCGATGCAAGCATCAGATTGATCGTTGCACCTACAGTGACCATATCAAGGTAAATGTGTGCGCCCTTAAGTGTCTCGGCATGAGCAACTATCATTCCTCCGCCGACGACTCCCGCATCCTTGGCTCCAAGTGCCTTGAAGCCCTTGAGGTGCTGGTCTATGGGTCTGGTTCCAATGTTACAGCCTCCGGGAAGGGTGACTTCCGCGCTCTTATACTTACCTAACAATGCTCCTATGAGATAATAGGATGCCCTGATCCTCTTGATATAATCACCATCTACTATCTGGCTTCGTATATTACGTCCGTTGACCTTGATGGTGTGTCTGTCTATATGCTGGATCACGACGCCTATGCTCTCCATAGCCTGCATCATAACCTTTGTATCTCTGACGTCCGGTACATTCTCTATCAGTACCGTCTCATCTGTCATGATGGATGCTGCCAGAATACCTAAAGCCGCATTCTTGGCACCGCCTATCTCGACATCGCCGACGAGAGGCGTTCCACCCTTGATCACATATTGTTCCATTTCTATAAGACCTCTGTATCCGACATCCTGAAAATGTCGTTTCGAGTATGATTATCCCAATACATTCTATTTATTTTACCACGAATAAATGCATCACGCAAGAAAATACAACGCTTCTTAGGCACAGGATATAGCAGTATATCCGCATATATCCCACAATATCTAGTTCAGGTACTTAAGCGGGTTGACAGCTGCGCCTCCGATCCTTATCTCGAAATGCAGATGAGGACCCGTGCTCACACCGGTATTTCCGCTGAGCGCGATCTTCTGTCCCTGTGATACGCTCTGGCCTACGGATACAAGCACCTTGCTCAAGTGTCCGTACCTGGTCTCACGGCCGTCCGGATGCTTGATATATACACAGTAGCCGTATCCTTTTCCCCAACCGGCTCTTGTAACGGTTCCGCCACAGGATGCCACGATAGCAGTTCCGACAGGTGTAGCCCAATCCACACCCTGATGATAAGAAGATGCACCCTTGGTAGGACGTTTTCTTCCGCCGAATCCGCTGGACAGACGTCCGCCTGCAAGCGGTTTGATATATGTGGGCGGTATCTTGGTGCCGATCTCAACCCTCTTGGCCACGGCTTCCATGACCAATTCTTCCTTAAGGATATTCCGGAGTACTTCCTTGTCATTGCTGTAGGAAGTCTCAGCTACTATGTTACGTCTTCCGGCCGAAGGCTGCCTCAAAGTCTCCTTGTCGGTAGTATACCAGTCGTCATTATATACGTATTCGATCTCCGCATCATAATACTCTTCCACGTACTCGCGAACGATACGATTGACTGTGAGCGGAGGCTCGACTGTGGTCACTATGAGCTCATCTCCCGGTCTTATCATGGAGTTCTCATTCTCCAATGTATCGTTAAGCTCGATGATCTTGTCCATGGGAATGTTGGTCTTAATGGCTATGCCTGACAGTGTATCTCCCGTCACGACTTCATATACCGTATTGACTTCCTTGACCTTGACAACATCCTCTATGACCTGATCTGCAGTCTTAAGCTGTGAACCTGTCAGATAACAGTCCACGACTTCTATATTATCCCCAAACGACATGCTCATGAGTCCGTAATCGAAGTCTTCAAAATCCTTGTCATCATTCTCGTCTTTTAAGTCTTCCACCGAGTCATATATGAACTTTTCAAATCCCGCATACTTGACGGGCTCTACATCTTCGGTACCGGAAGCTTCGTTTGCCGCTACAACAGAAGCCGTCAGAACGTTGAGTTCTCTGTCCGGATCCTTGACAAGTTCTGCCACATATTCTGTCTCCTGCTGATAAACATCCAGAGCAGATTGAAGGACGTATTCCACATCCGTATAATTCGCCATGTTGGCAACATAGTCGCCGATCTTGACGGTATACGCATGCACATAGTCGGACGTAGTATTACCGTCTGCTCCCGTCATACGCCTTTTAAGGCCTTCCGCCATCCTGGATACGACCGTCTTTCTTTCATCCACCGGCGCAAAAACAACGGATGATGCTTCATAGGTGACATTTGCATCAAGAAAAATGATATCCTCCGACTCTTTGCCGACGATACGTCTCGCATCGCTTAAGAGTCCTTCGACATCATCCGCATCACCCAAATATCCCATATCTTCTCCGTTCAAGAAGATATGGAACAGATTGGCATCATCCTTCTTATATCCGACCACAGAAGGGATCATGATGATATTAATGAATATCACCAAAGCGGCACAACGCAGGAATGTGTAGCGCATCCGCTTATGGTGTATGGTAAGATTCTTCATAAAACTAAAACTGCAGTATTACTCTTTCTAGAACTGAATTCCGAACATCGGAAGTACCTTGAGCGCGATATCCGCAAGTACGGCAATGAATATGAGCACGCTCATAACCTTAAGGAATCCGGTATGAGACTTCTTAAGAGACTGTGTCTGGGCTTCAAGAATCGACTTGGTCTGTTCACTTAAGCCCTCGTTCATCGCAGCCTGAACATTGCGGTACACCTTGATGTTCTCTTTGTGTATGGTATCGTCCTGCTTGTCAAAGAACTCCTTAAACATCTCTCGCTCCGCATCGGACACTTCTGCCGGTGCAGGCTCTTCGGGCGCACTCATCTCAGCTTCACCCATGCTCTTGATCTCGTCATATGCGCTTGCCATATCTTCGGCCATCTCGTTAAGCCTGTTGGCTGTCTCGATATTCTTGAGATTGACAAGTTTCATCTCCTGAAGTAATTTCTCGTAGTTTTCAACTTTCTCTTTCAATGCGATGATCTCCTTTGAATCCGCTTCGTTTTTTTCACGATTTATGGTGACGGTTTCTTTTGCCGCGATCTTTTGTGCAAGTTTATCAATAAACAGGTCCATGTTTGTACTCCTTTTGTGTACATTAACTATATGTTTACCTTGTGTTCATATTTTGTTCATATATTACTGATAGAATGCTTGTTATAAGGAACGAGTGATTAGACAATTTTTTCATAATAGCCCGGGTGCCGAGAGGTGTCCGGGCACTCCTCATTTTTAAGCTTCCGCCTGAGATGGAAACGCACTCGTGTCTTCGTACGGGTCTAATCCTCATCTAACAGGCTCTGTACCTCTTCGTTCAGGCTCTGCATCTTGGTATCAAGATCGGATACCATGCGCGCACACTCCACCAGTTCATCCTGGATGTGTCCGGGCGCATTTCCCTCGAATTTGTAATGTATCTTATGCTCAAGGCTTGCCCAGAAATCCATGGCTACCGTACGTATCTGTATCTCAACCTTGGCATCTATCTTCTTATCCGACAGGAAGATGGGAACTGTGACGAGCATATGATAGCTCTTATATCCGCTCGGCTTGGGGCTCTTGATGTAATCCTTGACCTCAAGCACCTTGATGTCGTTCTGGTTGACAAGCATCTCGGCGATATGATAAATGTCCGACGTAAATGAGCAGATGATCCTTATACCCGCTATATCATCCACATGCTCCACCATATTCTCTATGGTAGACTCATATCCTTTTTTCTTAAGTTTCTTGACTATGCTCTCGCTGGTCTTGATCCTGGATTTGATATGCTCTATCGGATTATATCTGTGTACATGCTGAAACTCATCATTGAGTATCTCAAGTTTGGTATTGATCTCCTTAAGAGCAGATCTGTAGATCAAGAGGACTTCATTCCAGCTGTCAACCTGATCGTTACCGTAATTCCTGGCCATTTCTTACTCCGTTTCGTCTGACTGTTATTTTGTCTTATACATATCCGTCGGGATTGTTCTTCTGCCAGCGCCATGAATCTTCACACATCTCTTTGATCCCGTACCTGGCTTCCCAACCCAGCTCAGCCTTGGCTTTGGACGCGTCGGCATAGCAGGTCGCGATATCACCCGCGCGTCTGGGTTTGATCGAATAGGGTATCTTCACTCCGCTCGCTTCCTCGAAATTGTGTATCACTTCGAGCACACTGTAACCTCTTCCCGTGCCCAGATTGTATATGCAAAGTCCCGCTTTCTCTTCTATCTTCTTAAGAGCCTTAACATGCCCCTCTGCCAGATCCACTACATGTATATAGTCTCTGACACCCGTTCCGTCAGGTGTGTCATAATCGTTGCCGAATACACCGAGTTCCTTTCTTTTGCCCACTGCTACCTGCGTTATATAAGGCATGAGATTATTGGGTATCCCGTCAGGATTCTCCCCCATCGTTCCGCTCTTATGAGCGCCGATCGGATTGAAATAGCGAAGCAGGACCACGTTCCACTCAGGATCCGCATGCTGCATATCACTCATTATCTGCTCCAACATCGACTTGGTCCAACCGTACGGATTCGTACATACACCCTTAGGGCACTCCTCAGTGATCGGGACAAATGCCGGATCTCCGTACACCGTTGCGCTCGATGAGAATATGATGTTCTTGCAGCCGTGCTTCCTCATCACATCTAAGAGTATGAGCGTGCCCGCTATATTATTGTCATAATATTCGAGCGGCTTCTGCACGGATTCGCCCACTGCCTTGAGTCCGGCAAAGTGGATGCAACTGTCTATCTTCTCTTTTGCAAATATCTCTTCAAGAGCCGAACGATCCCTGATGTCAGCTTTGTAAAACGGAGCGCTTTTACCCGTGATCGCTTCTATGCGTCCGAGTACCTTCTCGCTTGCATTGCAAAGATTATCGAGGATAACTACATCATATCCGGCATTCTGCAGTTCGACTACCGTATGGCTTCCGATAAAACCGGCACCGCCTGTGACAAGTATTGCCATTTTACACCTCCTTGCCGCAGATCACTACGGCCAGAGAACCTCGGGATACTCTCCCTTATCCTTAAGCGCCTTGATATTCTCAACAACATAGGGTTTGTCTTCCTGGTAGGTCACACCGAACCATCTGTCCCCGGACGTGAGAACCTTGACCGTTGCCTTGCCCGCCTTGATGATCCTGTCTATGTCGGAAGGTAGCAGCGCCTCAGCCTTGAGAGGATTGCCTGCCACATCTTCCTTAAGGAATCTTAAGAACGCCGAATCAAGTTCAGCAAAGAGACTCTTCTTGAATCCCCACATGTTCATCGATACGGGAGTCTTGGGGTCGATATCTGTAAATGTTGCTCCGTCATCCTCTGAATATGCGGCACCTGTCTCAGTCATGACTATAGTCTTCTGTTCAACGATATCCTTAAGATATCCGTTGTCATCAGTCTTGCATACGCCTCTTGTAACGGAACCCTTCTCCGTCAGAGTCTTGCCGAGTTCATATGCGACCATTGCATATGCGCTCTCATCATCAGCTGTAGAGGTAAGGAAATCATACATGATCTTATATCCTTCCTTGCCGTAGTAATCGTCTGCATTGATCACCATGAAAGGACCGTCCACAACGTCCTTGGCACAGCTGATCGCATGTGTCGTTCCCCAGGGCTTGGTCCTGCCGTCCGGGATAGAGAATCCCTCCGGGATCTTGTTAAGCTCCTGGAAGACATATTCAACTTCCATATGCTTGGATATAGGCGCACCGACAAGCTCCTTGAAATCTGCTTCTATCTCATGCTTTATGATAAATACGACCTTCTCAAATCCCGCTTCCTTAGCCGCATATATCGAAAAATCTATGATCCTGTGGCCCTGTTCGTCCATGGAATCCATCTGCTTCAGTCCACCGTAACGGCTTCCCATACCTGCTGCCATAATAACCAATACCGGTTTGCTCATAGAATGTAACCTCCTTAAATTAGTGCCATAACCAATTTATTATACTCTGTTTAGCCTATCTTGTCTATTGTATAGAGTCTTGCCGAGTGATCCGCCATCACTCTTGTACCGTCACCGAGTCCCGTACCTATGAATCTTGAGCTTAATCTTATGCCCGCATACATGAGCGTCGCTCCCGTAACCTCATATTCTTCACACTCTCCGTTCATGGTATAGACGCTTCCTAGTATCGCCTGAGCCACCCCGTCCTCCTTGATGTGAACCGGAGATACCATGTTGATAAGATTACCGAAGGTCTTGACAGGTATCTCAGTCGCCTTCACTTTGACCCTGTATAGAGCATCCGGAATAAGCCCCTTAGCCATCAGTATGTCATCCGATCTGTTAGGCTCATTGTATGTCCTGTATAACATCGCAACAGAATGCTCTCTTTCACTATCCGTGATCTGCCATATGACCCTTCCGTGTCTGTTGTATACCCTCACAAACTCACCCGTCTGAAGCGTCAGCCTGTGTTCCTTATAAAACTTCACCTGATCGGCTATCTGATGTCTCTCCTTTATCGAGAGTCTCGTAAGATCCAGCTCGTATCCCAGCACTCCCATGGCAGCCACATCGAACCTCGTCTCCAGAGTCGTCTCTCTTAATGTCTGATGGTTGGGGGATGCACTCACATGCGCACCCATCGTCGACGGAGGATAACCATACGAAGTACCGCCCTGTATGAGTATCCTCTCATTGGGATCCGTATCGTCGGATGTCCAGATCTGCGGCATGTAACTTAGTATTCCCAGATCGAATCTGCTTCCGCCTGCAGAACAGCCTTCGAAGAGAACTTCAGGGAAAGCCGTCGTGATCCTCTTCATCACATCATAAAGCCCCAGAACATATCTGTGACAGAACTCACCGGGATAAGTACCACCCGCCGAATACATATCCGTAAACGGCCTGTTCATATCCCATTTGACATAGGAGATATCGGCACTTCCAAGCAGATCTGTAAGCGTACCCACTATGTAGTCCCTGACCTCAGGGCGTGTGTAATCGAGTATGTATTGGTTTCGTCCCAGATACGCATCCATTCCGGGGATACTGACTGCCCAGTCCGGATGTGCTTCATAGAGCCGGCTCTTAAGGCTTATCATCTCGGGCTCGACCCATATTCCGAACTTAAGGCCAAGCCTTGCGATCTCCTGAGTAAGGCTCTTAAGCGAACCTCCGAGTTTCTTCTCATTTACGAACCAGTCACCGAGCGAAGTTGTATCGTCATTTCGGTTTCCGAACCAGCCGTCATCCAGTACGAACAGCTCAATGCCGAGTTTAGCCGCTTCTCTGGCAAGACTTAAGAGCTTACGTCGATTAAAGTCAAAATATGTTGCCTCCCAGTTATTGATAAGGATCGGTCTTAACGCGTTCTTAAACCGGTAAGGCACGATATGTTCCGTCACGAACCTGTGCATATTATTAGATGCACCGTTAAACCCGTCGGGACTGAATGTCATGACGGCTTCAGGTGTATGGAACACATCCCCCGGCTTCAGTATGTATTCGAATCCGTACGGATTGATGCCTGTAAGTATCCTGACCTTGCCGTATTCGGATACCTCCACCCTTTCTCTGTGATTGCCCGAATATATGAGATTGAAGGCATAGCAATCACCGTGATCCTCGGTAGTGCCGGTCTTAGAGAGCATAAAGAAAGGATTGTGGACGTTGCTGCTTATGCCGTGTACGGAACCGGTCTCGTATATTCCCGACTCTAACACCTTGTCATGCGCGTGTCTCTCTCTTGTCCACATTCCGTCAAATGTCTTAAGCACATAATCTGTACCCTGAAGGTCTAACATCATGGATGCGATCTCTTCGATGCGGTATGTGACATCTGTGTCATTTATCAGAACAGTCCTTCTCGTGATCACACTGCAGTCGTCAAAGGCTGTATATATAAGCTTAAGTTTAAGCGGCTTATCATCGCCGGCCGTGACGTTTTCATATATGAGTTCGAGGGTCATGGGCTTGCCCCGGCCGTTTAGATCGTTCTGTTTGCTCCCGTCATTTGCTCCGGCGTAAGGCATGCCTGTATCAGCGCTCTCTCTGTACAATCCTTCATAGAGGAACGAATCCTTGAATGCAAATCTCGTGGAGATCACACCGTCCTGCCTCTTAACGACCAACGGCATCGTTCTGTAATCTCCTGTTCCCGCATTTGAAAATTCCAGACATACATTATCAAGGGTAATATTACCCTCGCTTTGAACAGCATTACCAAACGGATTGTTGAACTTCTCCTTAAGCGCATCCACTATCCCCTCTCCCGCCATATAGTCTGAAGGTTCTGACAGCGGAAGCTTCTCTGCACCCTCTACAGTCTTGCTGTGTTCGGCCGGCGATGCAAAAGTGATGCGTCTGCCGTAATGCAGGTTCTGGATATTTTTGCCGTCAAAGACGTTCATGACATAAGAAGTATCTCCGGCTGTTATGGTAAAGATTCGGTCCTTCGCAGTGATCATTATTCCTCCGGGTGTGCTTGAAATATTACTACGATTATTGTACCATACTTTTTGGTGCAATAAACGTTATTTCGTCTCGTGCTTTTGCCGGCGGGATGAACCGTCCACCGGACGGTTCATTGTACCATATTTCTCGGTGCAATAAACGTTATTTCGTCTCGTGCTTTTGCCGGCGGGATGAACCGTCCAC
>CAMNDJ010000042.1 GCA_946535225.1 uncultured Lachnospiraceae bacterium | reverse complement strand
AAAGATGTCACATTGACATGGAGGGTGAAATGGCTTTACAGGAAACATTACAGAGAAGTGTCATCGTAGATCATATGGAAGAGGAGCTGATACATCTGGCTGATGAGCTCTATGGCAAGAAACTCGATGACTGCAACGATCTTGAGACTTATATGTGCGTGCAGGAGCTGACTAAGGAGCTTGCGCGTTCTACCACCGAGATAGCGGGAGGCAAGAAGGTATACTACATATCAATGGAATTCCTTGTAGGAAGACTTCTGTCGAATAACCTTCTAAACCTCGGAATGTATGACAAGGTAAAGGATATACTTGCTAAGCACGGCAAGGATATAGCACTCATAGAAGAGGCGGAGCCTGAACCTTCGCTCGGTAACGGCGGACTCGGAAGACTGGCTGCCTGCTTCCTTGACAGTATCGCATCTTTAGGTCTTCCCGGAGACGGTATCGGTCTTAATTATCACCTCGGACTGTTCAAGCAGGAGTTTAAGGATAAGAAGCAGTATGCAACGGCTAATGAGTGGATAAGCAAGCACAGCTGGCTTCATAAGAGAGATATCGCTTTCACCGTGGAGTTCGGTGACAGGAAGCTTCGCTCGAGACTCTACGATATCGATGTAGTGGGATATGACAACGGTGTCAACAAGCTCCACCTCTTTGATGTGGAAGGCGTGGACGAGAGCATCGTTAAGAAGGGCATAGATTTTGACAAAGAGGACATAGACAAGAATCTCACACTTTTCCTCTATCCGGACGATTCTGATGAGGCAGGCAATCTGCTGCGTATCTACCAGGAGTACTTCATGTGTTCCAATGCGGCGCAGCTCATACTCTGGGAGCTTAAGGAACGTCACTATGATCTTCGTAAGATGTTCGATCACTGCGTGATACAGATCAATGACACTCATCCTTCGATGATAATACCGGAGCTTATAAGGATACTTGTCTACGACAAGGCTTTCACGATGGATGAGGCTATCGAGGTCGTATCGCAGACATGCGCATACACTAACCATACGATACTTGCCGAGGCGCTTGAGAAGTGGCCTATAGCATATCTTGACAAGGTCGTTCCCAGGCTCGTACCGATCATCAAGGAACTTGACAAGCGTGTCAGGGCCAAGTACAAGGATAAGAGCGTATATATCATAGATGAGCAGAAGAGAGTCCATATGGCGCATATGGATATCCACTACGGTTTTTCGATAAACGGTGTTGCTGCGATCCACACTGATATACTCAAGGATACCGAGCTTAACAACTTCTATAAGATATATCCCGAGAAGTTCAATAACAAGACCAACGGTATCACATTCCGCAGATGGCTCATGAGCTGTAATAAGGAACTCGATACTCTCATAAGCGGGACGATCGGGACCGGATACAGAAAGGATGCGAAGGAGCTGGAGAAACTCCTTGACTACATCGGTGATGCTGCCTTTATGAGCAAGCTTCAGGCCATCAAGGACGAGAACAAGAGAAAGCTCGCTGCCTACATCAAGGAGAAGGAAGGAGTGGAGATCAATCCGCTGTCCGTTTATGACATACAGATCAAGAGACTCCATGAGTACAAGCGTCAGCAGCTGAATGCTCTGTACATAATACATAAGTATCTTGAGATCAAGAACGGAACCAGGCCCACGACTCCTATAACGTTTATATTCGGAGCCAAGGCTGCACCCGCATATGTCATAGCACAGGATATAATCCATCTGATCTTATGCCTGCAGGACATCGTCAATAACGATCCCGATGTCAGTCCTTACATGAAGGTTGTGATGGTCGAGAACTACAATGTAAGCTATGCCGAGAAACTCGTACCGGCAGCCGACATCTCAGAGCAGATCTCGCTTGCGAGCAAGGAAGCTTCCGGCACCGGCAATATGAAGCTTATGTTAAACGGAGCGGTGACTCTCGGAACATCTGACGGAGCCAACGTGGAGATACATGAACTGGTCGGTGATGATAACATTTATATCTTCGGTGAGAAATCCGATGCCGTTATCAAGCATTACGAGAAGGCTGACTATGTAGCAAAGGATTACTACAAAAAGGTTCCTGCGATCAAGGAGGCCGTTGATTTCATCACATCCAAGCAGATGCTCAAGACCGGATCGAAGGAGAATCTTGACAGACTCAAGAAGGAACTGATCGGTAAGGACTGGTTCATGACATTGCTCGATTTTGAGGACTATGTCAAGACCAAGGACAGGATGCTTGCAGACTACGAAGACAGGGTTAAGTGGCAGAAGATGATGCTCGTCAATATAGCCAAGGCAGGTTACTTCTCATCAGACAGGACGATCGCGGATTATGACAGAGACATCTGGCATTTGAGTGAACAGGTTAAATAAATAAACGCATACACAAAGGTCGGGAATCGTTCCCGGCCTTTAAACATGTCATGCCGCGGTTGCGGAGCGATACGGCACGGCAGGCGCGATGACGGAGCGGTGACGGGGCGATACGGCGCGGGCAGGCGCGATGACGGAGCGGTGACGAGCGATACGGCGCGGGCAGGCGCGATGACGGAGCGGTTGCGATGTGATTCGGCGTGATGCCGGCGCAATAATTTGTACCACAAGGATTACTTTTGTGGTATAGTATAACTTGGACGCACGTGGGGGGACGTGTGACGACGGAGGATGAAGATGACATACGAAGAGATAGTGGAAGCGGCCAGAAGCGTATTTGAGAACGCCGACGCGCGTATGATATTCGACCATATAGCTGTGCAGGTCAATGTACACGGAGAAGGGTCCGGCATTTTCTATATGGAAGTTGCTGACAGAGGCATATGCATTGAGCCGTACGATTACTATGACAGAGACGGCACGGTAGATACGGACGGACAGACCATAATGGATATCTGTAACGGCCTTATTACCCTTGACGAGGCCATGGAGAGCGGCAGGTTCATACTCTACGGCAATGACGATAAGCTCGCGAAGTTAAGAGAGATCAAGTATCGCAATAAGAGGCTTAAGATCAACCAGAAACTTGTGAGCAAGCCGATGGATAAGCTGGTAAAGAAGCCCTCTGCGAGGACCAAGGAAGCAGTCTCTGCGACCAAGAAAAAGATCGCGGAGTCAAGCGCTAAGAAGGCTGCGAGTAAGAAAAAATAAGTAAGATCAAGAGGATCGGCAGCACCGACGAAACGAGAGCCGGGGCGACCACAGGCGAGCACAGGTAAGCAATGAAGCGAGAGCCGGGGCGACCACAGGTAAGCAACGAAACGAGAGCCGGGGCGAGCGCGGAACAACGCCAGGGCAACGCCGAAGCGCGCAGAGCAAGAGCCCGATCCTGAGACGGAGGAACAATGGCTGACGAGAAACGATTCGCCATCCTGATAGATGCGGACAATATTGCACCTAAATACATTAACAGTATTCTTAATGAGATAACCGACAAGGGAACAATAACATATAAGAGAGTCTACTGCGACTGGACGGGACAGGGAGCTACGGGCTGGAAGAAGGTGCTGCTTAAGCACAGCTTAACCCCCATACAGCAGTACAGCTATACCTACGGCAAGAACGCTACGGACTCTGCGATGATAATAGATGCCATGGACATTCTCTACGGTGGAGAGGTCGATGGTTTTGCTCTGTGTTCATCGGATTCCGATTTCACAAGGTTAGCTGCCAGACTTCGTGAGGCGGGCAAGATAGTCATAGGGCTTGGAGAGTCCAAGACGCCCTCACCTTTCTGTGCGGCATGCAATGAGTTCAAGTTCCTTGACCGCATCATAGATGATGATGAGGATGATGATGACAAGGAGAGCAAGAACTCCAAGAACGGAAGTAAGAAGTCCGAGAGCAAGTCCGGTGAGAAGTCATCGTCCAAGTCTAAGAAGAGTGAAAAAGATGACGAGACTTCGGTTACATCACTTGATAAGATCGCTGCGGCTCTTAAGGACATAATCTTAGCCAACAGCGGCGAGAGTAACGGAATGGACATGGGAGAGCTCGGCAGCAGGCTGCAGAAGAGATATCCCGATTTTGATACACGTAACTACGGATATTCGAAATTCTCGATCTTCCTTAAGACCTTTGATTTCCTCTCGATGGAGCATATAGGGACGTCCATAAACGTTATGCTTAATGTTCCTGAGGCTGATGACAGCGTTGAGAAGAAGATAATCGAGATGGTCAGATCGCACGGGGAAAAAGGCATCAATTTAGGATCGCTCAGTTCGGATATCAAGAATGAATTTCCGGCATTCAATCCCAAGGAATACGGTTATTCAAAGTTTGAGCAGTATATAAGGAGTATCGACGCCATAGAAGTACGCAATTCAACTCCGCTCAACAAAAAGGTATTTATCAGAAATGATTGATATTGTGTGTAACGGGGAGAAACAAAGTTGAAAACAGCGGTAAAACTTAATTACAAGCGTACATTTACGGTGGGACTGGCATTCATGTCGATATGTGCCTTCTGGCAGTTATACGACAACATCATCCCGTTGATACTCAAGAATACATTCCGTCTGTCAGACACCTGGTCAGGTGTCATCATGGCGCTCGATAACGTGATAGCGCTTTTCCTGCTTCCGCTTTTGGGAGCATTTTCCGACAGGATCAATACACGTATAGGCAGACGCATGCCCTTTATCATAACGGGTACTGCTCTTGCGTCTGTTTTCATGGTATTTCTTCCTTTCTTAGACAACAGATTCTATGCGACCGGGGAGACTTGGATGTTCCCGGTTTTCATGGCTTTACTGGGCTGTCTGCTGATATCGATGGCACTCTACAGGTCGCCTGCCGTAGCGCTTATGCCTGATGTGACACCTAAGCCGCTCAGAAGTAAGGGTAATGCGATCATCAACCTCATGGGTTCTGTGGGCGGTATCGTATATCTCATCATCACAGCCGTGATGTTCACGGATAAGAATGCAAGAAATGATTACCGTGCGATATTCTTCATCATCGCCGGAATAATGATAGTCTCAGTACTGGTACTTTTCCTGCTCGTAAATGAGCCTAAGTGTGTTTTGGAAGTGCAGGAGTATGAGAAGGCTCATCCCGAGGACAATCTTGAAGTGACCGAGAAAGTGGAGGATCCCGAAGGGGGAGAGACGGTCAGGACATATCTTCCGAAGGATGTTAAGAGGAGCCTGTATTTCGTGCTGGCTTCGATCGCATTGTGGTTTTTCGGTTACAATGCAGTCACGACCGCTTTTTCAAGATATGCGACCATAGAATGGGACATGAGCCTCGGACAGGCTAATCTGTGCCTGACCGTTGCCATGGCAGTGGCCATATTATCATATATACCTATAGGTGAAGTTGCATCGAGGGTGGGACGTAAGAAGTGCATAATCTTCGGCGTCATCCTCTTATCCGTGTGCTTCGCTGTCTGCTTCGTATTAAATTACGTTATGGACGGCTTCTCGCCCGTGATAATCATCATCTTCTGCCTGATAGGTATCGCATGGGCGACTATCAATGTCAACTCGCTGCCCATGGTAGTTGAGATGTGCAAGGAATCCGATATAGGCAGATATACCGGTTATTATTATACATGTTCGATGGCGGCTCAGATCGCGACGCCGATCCTGTCGGGAATGTTGCTTGAGCATGCGGGATACTGGACGATGTTCCCTTACGGAGCGCTGTTCGTATTCTTCTCGCTGCTCACGATGCTTCAGGTCAAGCACGGAGACAACAAGCCTGCACTGCCTAAGGACAGACTGGAACTGCTTGATGTGGATGACTGAACAGAATACGGAAAGAAGATGACGGAATGATTATTTACATCGTGGTCGTGATCGTGGCAATACTGATCACAGGATTGTTGTATGCGATAGCTCCCAACAAGAGAAGGGATTATTCGGATTTTGCGGGGCTTATGTATGCACACAGAGGATTGCATGGCAACGGAGTGCCCGAGAACAGCATGAGGGCTTTCGAGCTTGCTGTGGAAGGCGGCTACGGGGTCGAACTGGACGTGCAGTTCACCAAGGATCATAAGATCGTGGTATTCCACGACGGTAATCTTAAGAGAATGTGCGGTGTGGACAAAAGAGTGAGAGACTGCACATATGAAGAGCTTAAGAGCTACAGGTTGGCCGGGACGGATCAGACGATACCGCTTTTTGAGGACGTGCTTAAGACTCTTAAGAAGACGACTCTCATATGTGAGATCAAGAATCACAACGGCAACCGCAACAACAGACTCTGCAGAGAGACATATGAGATGTTGAGCAAATATGAGGGCAAATACTGCATGGAGTCGTTCTCGCCATTCTTAGTGGCGTGGTTTAGAAACAATCATCCGGAAGTGATAAGAGGGCAGTTATCCTGTGCGATGAAGGATGAGGGAAGCTTAGGCTATATAGCGAGGCTTGCGCTTTCACAGCTTCTGATCAACTGCATCTCAAGACCGGATTTCATAGCATACAGACACCAGGATTACAGACAGCCCGGATTTGCCCTGTGTGCCAGGTTATACAGACCGTTACTCATAGCCTGGACGGCCCGTGGAAATAAGGAGCAGGCCGAGAGTTTCAAGAGGTTTGACGCGGTCATTTTTGAATTGCAATAATAGGTTTATCAAGGTATAATTTCTAATGAGTGATATCAGCCATGCCGAGTACAGACGGCGAAGGGTCAAACGGCTCAAACGTATGATCTTAGGGGCGATATTCATACTGATCACGCTGCCCTTGGCCTGCAGCATCTGGCTGTTATGCGAGATGCATGCCAAGGAGAACGAATTGGCCGAGATCACGGCCCAATATGAGGCACAGCTTCAGATAACGGATGAGTTACAGCAGAAGCTGGATGAGCAGACCGCAGAGGCGGAAGCCAAGTATGAAGATCTTTTAGCCCAGATGACGGAACAGTCTGCCCAGGAGAATATAGAGGTCGAGGAACCTGGGGAGGTCCCGGACGGCATCAGAAGAGTCTATCTGACATTTGATGACGGTCCGAGCGTATATACGGAACAGATACTTGAGATCTTAGATGAGTACAATGTCAAGGCGACGTTCTTTGTGACGGGACTCGAAGCCGAGACCAATCCCGAGCGATACAGGGAGATCGTTGAGAGAGGGCATTCCATAGGGATGCATTCCTACACGCATAAGTACAGCGAGATCTACAAGAACAAGGAAAGCTTCATAAAGGATTACATTAAGATCAGGGATTATCTGACAGAGACCGTCGGTGTGACACCGACGATATACAGATTCCCCGGAGGCAGCAGCAATACGGTCTCACAGACAGACATGGATGAGCTGTGTGAGTACATAGAGAGTGAAGGAGTCAGGTATTTTGACTGGAATGTCTCAAGCGGTGATGCCACGAGATATGAACTGACCCCGGAGAAGATAACCGCCAACTGTCTTAACAGTGTGGGCAACTTCAATACGGCAGTGATCTTATTGCACGATACGGGATCGAAGTATTCGACGGTTCAGGCGCTCCCGGCTATCATAGAGGGGCTTCAGGAGATGGACGATACACAGATCCTTCCTATAACGGATGATACTGATGTGATTCAGCATAGAAAAAATAAGGAGACAGAGTAATGGGTTTTTTTCAGGAGTTGAAAGAGGATTTGTCACAGGCTGTTAATGAACTGGTACCTGAGGATCAGATACCGGAGACAGAGGAGTCTGCACAGAGCGAGCCGGAAGCAACGGAAGAGGATATCTTCGCTGCAGCCGAGGCATCCATGGGGATCGAGCATACTTCCGATATAGCGGATATGATCGCAGCCTCAGAGGAGATGGACAGGACCATGAGCGAGTTCGAAGCGGAGCTTGAGTCTGCACCCCCAAGAGAGATCACACCTCCGGAACCTAAGCAAGAGCCGGAAGTAGAGCCTGAGTACGTAAGTGATGAGGTAGCTACGATCACCAAGATGATGACCGTGAACGGCGATCTCAATTCAAGAGGTTCACTCGATGTCATCGGTGCGGTCAACGGTAATGTCAAGGTCAAGGGCAAGCTCAATATCACCGGTAGTATCGTTGGTAATTCCGAGGCAGCTGAGGTCTATGCACAGGATGCTACGATAGCAGGTGACTTGACCAGTACCGGAAGCGTCAAGGTAGGAAGCAATACCGTTATCAGAGGCAATATCTATGCGACGAGCGCAGTGATAGCCGGTGCTGTCAAGGGTGATATAGATGTACACGGCCCCGTTATCTTAGATGCCACAGCTATCGTGATGGGCAATATCAAGTCCAAGGCTGTTCAGATCAATAACGGTGCAGCGATAGAAGGTATGTGCTCACAGTGTTATGCAGACGTCAGTCCTTCTAATTTCTTCAAGGATTGATCCTGTATACGGCGTTTTTCTTAACGGATTTGATGGGAGAATGACTTGTGAAGAGAATATTACTTAAACTCAGCGGTGAAGCGCTGGCCGGAGAGAAACATACCGGTTTTGATGATAGTGTCATACAGGGCGTAGCAAGGCAGGTTAAGAGTCTTACAGATGACGGTATCGAGGTCGGGATCGTGATCGGAGGAGGAAATTTCTGGAGAGGCAGAAGTTCTGACAGCATTGACAGGACCAAGGCCGATCAGATAGGAATGTTGGCCACGGTCATGAACTGCATCTACGTTTCCGAGATATTCCGCTCGGAGGGGATGATGACCAACGTACTGACACCGTTTGAGTGCGGCTCTTTTACCAAGTTGTTCAGTAAGGACAGAGCCAATAAGTACTTCGCCAGAGGACATGTGGTATTCTTTGCGGGAGGCACGGGACATCCCTTCTTCTCGACGGATACGGGAGTAGTGCTTCGTGCGGTGGAAGTGGATGCCGACGGGATACTCCTTGCCAAGGCGATAGACGGAGTATATGATTCTGATCCCAAGGTAAATCCTGATGCCAAGAGATATGATGAGATATCTTTAGATGAGGTTATAGAGAAGAGACTGCAGGTAGTCGATCTGACAGCATCCATACTGGCAAGGGACAATAAGATGCCTATGTGGGTGTTCGCCTTAAACGACAAGGACAGTATAGTCAAGGTCCTTAAGGGCGAGGGCAGATGTACCAAGGTGACGGTTTCATAGCGGAATTGATAAACGGGAGGCTACAAAATGAACGAGAAATTGCAGGTTTACAGCGACAAGATGACCAAAGCTTATGATTTTCTCTTAAGCGATTATCAGACCATAAGAGCGGGAAGAGCCAATCCCCATGTTCTCGACAAGATCAAGGTGGATTATTATGGAACACCCACTCCTCTTCAGCAGGTGGGTAACATCTCGGTACCCGAGGCGAGGATGATTCAGATCGCACCCTGGGAGAAGAACCTGGTCAAGGAGATAGAGAAGGCCATACTTGCATCGGATATAGGTATCACGCCTTCAAATGACGGAACTGTCATAAGGCTGGTATTCCCTGAGCTTACTGAGGAAAGACGTAAGGAACTCAGTAAGGAAGTTAAGAAGAAGGGTGAGGATGCCAAGGTTGCTATCCGTAATATCAGACGAGACGGCAACGATGCACTCAAGAAACTTGCAGGTGGCGAGATATCCGAGGACGGGATCAAGGATCTGGAGGATGAGCTCCAGAAGATGACGGACAAGTTCATCAAGGACATCGATAAGGCAGTAGAAGATAAGACAAAAGATATTATGACAGTTTAATCGATAAGAAGAAAAGAGAGGGGTCTTTACATCCTGCACGGTTGTAAGAGCCCCTTTTTGCGATGATTTGATACGGGAGTGCGGACTAAATGAGCGATGAATTGATCATCCCAAGACATGTAGCCATAATACTGGACGGTAACGGAAGGTGGGCCAGGAAAAGAGGCCTTCCCAGAAATGCCGGACATGTACAGGGTGCCAGAGTAGTGGAAGACATGTGTGAGATCACATGGAATAAGGGTATAGAGTATTTTACGGTATATGCTTTCTCTACGGAGAACTGGTCAAGACCGGATGATGAAGTGGCAGCGCTCATGAAACTGCTTCGCAACTATATGGTCAATGCGGTGAAGCGTGCCAACAAGAACAACATGTGCGTCCGCGTCATCGGGGATAAGAGCAGACTCGATCCCGATCTTCAGGAATCGATAGAAGACCTGGAGAAAAAGACGGCAGATAACACCGGACTTCATTTCCAGATCGCGATAAACTACGGCGGAAGGGATGAGATCACAAGGGCTGTGAGGGACATAGCAGGAGCTGTTGCTGAAGGCAGGGTAAAGCCTGAAGATATAGATGCTGATCTTATAGGCAGCAGGCTTGATACCAAAGATCTGCCCGATCCCGATCTTCTCATAAGGACATGCGGGGAGCAGAGGATATCCAATTTCCTCTTATGGCAGATAGCCTACACGGAATTCTACTATACGGATGTGGCATGGCCTGATTTCAACGAAGAGGAGTTGGACAAAGCGATCGCGGCATACAACAAGAGAGACAGAAAATACGGGGGACTTAAAAATGCTTAAGCGAACAATAAGCGGAGCGGTACTGATCATAGTGATGATCGTTCTTATAATACTGGGAGGCATACCCTTCGGGGTATTCATGATGGCTGTGTCACTGGTGGCTGTATACGAGCTGTGCAGAGCCTGCAGAGTACATGAGGCACCGGATGCGAAGTCGGGAGCATATACCAATATAGCCGATGTCGGGGATGTGAACGCCGAGAGGAAGAAAGCATCACCCCGCAAGCTTCCTTTCAATATCATGGAAGTATTTGCATATATCACGACGATCCTTCTGTATGTGACTATCACTTATTATGCGAAGATGTATGACAGGAGCCACATCAAGGAAAGCGACGGCCCTACGGGAATAGTGTTAAGAGGCCTGTCGTCTAAGATCACGGAGAGTGATGCGATACTCGCGCTGATAGTCATGTTCATCCTGATGATCCTGGCAATCTATGTGCTCACCTATCCGAAGTTTGACATCAGACAGGTGATGTCGATCATATTCATAACCGTTTATGCGCCGCTCATGATCTCATTCATGTACAGAACGAGAGTGGACAACGGCGGAACGGTAGAAGATATGATAATGACGTTCCTTATCATAATAACGGCATCAGGAAGCGATATGAGCGCCTACTTTGTCGGAGTGAACTTAGGTAAGCATAAGTTGGCCCCGGTATTAAGCCCCAAAAAGTCTGTGGAGGGAGCGGTAGGCGGAGTGCTCGGAGCAACGCTTCTTAATACGGTATTTGCCCTGGCGCTCTGTGCGTTCGATCTCTTCGCGCTCAGATACATATGGATATTCGCACTCATCGGCGCAGTAGGAAGCATAATATCCCAGATAGGAGATCTGGCGGCCTCTGCCATCAAGCGTTCGTTTGATATCAAGGACTACGGCAACATCATCCCGGGTCACGGCGGAGCAATGGACAGACTCGACAGTATACTCGTGGTCGCACCCATCATATATATGATGATCAGATTGTTAGGCTAGGAAAACATGAAAAAAATAGGAGTTTTGGGGTCTACAGGTTCCATAGGTACTCAGACCCTGCAGATAGTAAGAGATTATCCCGACAGGCTTAAGGTGGTCGCCCTGGCAGCGTCAAAGAACGTGGAGCTTATGGAGAGTCAGGCGCGCGAGTTTAAACCTGAACTCGTATGCATGTATGACGAGAAAGCGGCGGCAGATCTTAAGGACAGATTAAGTGACACAAGTGTCAGGATCGTGACGGGAATGGACGGACTGACAGAACTGTCGATCCTGCCCGATATGGATATACTCGTTACGGCGATAGTCGGCATGATAGGCATACGTCCTACTGTTGCAGCGATAGAAGCGGGCAAGAATATAGCTCTGGCCAATAAGGAGACTCTCGTTACGGCCGGACATATCATCATGCCCTTGGCGCGGGAGAAGAACATATCGATACTTCCAGTTGACAGTGAACACAGTGCGATATTCCAGTCGCTTCAGGGCAGATATGCGGATGCGATAGACGGTGACAGCTCGGATATCGATAAGATCATCCTTACGGCGTCAGGCGGACCTTTCAGGGGTAAGAGCGTATCGGAATTGAGGGCGATGACGGTGCATGAGGCGCTTAAGCATCCCAACTGGAACATGGGACCGAAGGTTACGATAGATTCGGCATCCTTGTGCAATAAGGGACTTGAGGTGATGGAAGCCAAGTGGCTTTTTAATGTCGATATCGACAGGATCAGGGTAGTCATACATCCGCAGTCCATAGTCCATTCGGGAGTGCAGTATACTGACGGAGCCGTCATATGTCAGATGGGGATCCCGGATATGAAACTTCCGATCCAGTATGCGCTGCTATATCCCGACAGAAGCCCGATGAAAGAGGAAAAACTCGATCTGTGCAAGCTCGGAAGCCTTACGTTTGAGGAACCTGACGAGGAGACTTTCAGAGGACTTAAGATGGCCAAGGAAGCAGGCAGGATGGGCGGTAACATGCCTACTGTATTTAATGCGGCCAATGAGAAGGCAGTGGCTCTGTTCATGGAAGAGAAGATCAGATTCTTAAGGATATACGAGATCATCGAGGAATGCATGAAGGCTGTTCCCTTCATCGAAGATCCGTCGCTCGATGACATATTTGAGACGGAAAAAGAATGCTATGAGAGGATAGCAGAGTGGATACATTAGTCAGTTTATTATTGTTCTTACTTGTTTTTTTCATAATAGTCGTAAGTCATGAATTCGGACATTTCATAGTTGCCAAGTTAAACGGCGTCAGAGTGATAGAGTTCGGCATAGGCATGGGTCCCAAACTCATAGGGTTTAAGAAGAAGGGGACAAGATACGTATTAAGGGCGCTTCCGATAGGCGGAGCGTGCGTATATGATACAGGACTTGAGGATGCATTCTCAGGCAAAGGCGACAATGACGAGGATCCGAATGAAAAGGTAAACATCGAAGGCAGGTCCGGTGAGGCCGGATCCGATGCCGGATTCCTCAACGAACTGCAGGGTATAGTATACACAGAGGCCCCGCTTTTTTCCCGTATCGCCATTGTACTGGCAGGTCCGGTATTCAACTTCATAGTGGCCTTTCTGTTAGCACTTGTGGTGGTTTGGAACACGGGCTCATCCAATGCGAAGATCACCTCGCTCATGGACGGATATCCGGCCAAGGAGGCGGGTCTTATGGTGGGCGATATGATCACTAAGATGAACGGCAGCCGCGTTCATCTGGCCAATGAGATCTATATCAACACCTATACCAATAAGAGCAGGCCGATGACGATAGAGTATGAGCGTGACGGTGTCAAGGGAACGGTCACCGTAACGCCTAAATATAACGAGGAAACGGGCAGATATCTAATCGGATTGAACGGCTACGGCGAATATGTCGAGTGCAAGAACAGTTCGATATTTAAGTACGCATTCTATGAAGAGAGATATGCCTTCGTAGGCACATGGAAGTCGCTTCTGGCTCTTCTTGCGGGACGAGGCAGCAAGGATGACGTGGCGGGTCCCGTGGGGATGGCTCAGGCGATAGATGATGTCAAGGATGCGGCGGCACCGTACGGGCCGTGGGTAGTATTGCTCAATATGTTCAATATAGCGATGTTACTAAGTGTCAATCTCGGCATACTCAATCTGCTTCCGCTGCCTGCGATAGACGGCGGCAAGCTGATGTTTTTGTTCGTGGAAGGACTGCGCGGCAAACCCATACCGCCTGAGAAGGAAGGTATAGTGCATCTTGTCGGGTTCGCGCTGCTTGCAGTACTTGCGGTAGTAGTCATGTATAACGATATTTTAAGGCTCATAGGGTAGTTTGGCGGATCGAGGCTTGTTGTGCGGACGGATACTCATTGGGCGGATCGGGTCATGAAGATAATTGGAGGGTTACATTAAATGGTAAGGCAGTATGATATTACGGCTATAGGCGAATTGCTTGTTGATTTCACGGACAGCGGACTGAGCGGTCAGGGAAACAAGCTGCTGGAGGCCAATCCGGGAGGAGCACCGTGCAATGTGCTGGCGATGCTCAACAATCTGGGGTTCAATACGGCGTTCATAGGCAAGGTCGGTGATGACATGTTCGGACAGATACTGCGTGTAAACGCAGTGGAAGCAGGTATCGATGTTTCGGGACTGATCCTGGATCCCGACTACAATACGACGCTTGCATTCGTCGCAAACAAGGCTGACGGAGAGAGAGAATTCTCATTTTACCGCAAGGAAGGCGCAGATCTTATGCTTACGACTTCCGATATCAAAGAATCGCTCATAGAACAGTCCAAGATACTTCATTTCGGTTCACTGTCCATGACGGCCGAACCTGCAAGGGAAGCGACGATGTATGCTGTCGGGAAGGCTGAGGAAGCAGGCTGCCTTATAAGCTATGATCCCAATTACAGACCCATGTTATGGGACAGCGAGGACGATGCCAGGCAGATGATGGACTGGGGACTTAAGCATTGTGATGTGCTCAAGATCTCGGATGATGAGATAGAGTTTCTGACAGGACTTAACGACTATGAGAAGGGGGCAAGACTCCTTAAGGACAAATATGATATCCCGATAGTCCTTGCAACATTCGGCCGAAACGGGTCGATGGCACTTCGAGATGACACATGTGTCAGTGTACCCGCTTTTGTCAACAGAAGGACGATAGAGGCAACGGGTGCCGGAGATACATTCCTTGGATGCGCACTCGGATATATCTTACGGATGGCCGGAGTGGCTGATGCAGTCGCAGACGGAAAAAAGGGAATGGTCGGATATACCAGAGAGTGGGACAAGACAACGGCGCTTGAACATATGGATGAGTTCCATTTAAGCGATATGCTCACATACTCCAATGCGGCAGCTTCCATCATAACCACCAGAAAAGGCGCTATGATGTCGATGCCGACAAGGGACGAGATCACGGTATTTATAATCAATCATCTGGAATAGAAGAGTTTTAAACAGGGCAGGAAAATGCAGGGAATAAGAAAATCAGACATGTCACGCGAATCGCTCGTGATGGCATTATCGGAAAAGATAGGAACAAAGGATAAGGACGAGCCGGAACTGGCCAAGATCGATTCTTCTACGGGAACGTATTTTAATGCGACGATAGACAAGGTTCCGCATGAGATCATAGAGCAGGCGATAGAGTATTTCAATGCCGATGCCATGTCGCTTCGTAACAAAGCCGAGGCGAGCAATGTGACAGGCAGCATCAACATGCTAAACAGAAAGGCCACGTTCTCAAGGCTTGCGGCGCAGGCGCTTGAACTGTATCGCAGGTATGCGGACGAACCGGCGGAGTGAGGACAATGGCGCGATCCGGCGTATGATCCGGCGTGTGATCCGGCGCGTGATCCGGCGCGTGATCCGGCGTATGATCCGGCGCGGTCGTGACAGTTCGCTGCAGTTTTGAGCACATGTCGAATTTACATGGAGGTCAGACATGGCAACTTTTCTCGTAGCCGTGATATATGCGGCTTTTATAGGCCTCGGCCTTCCCGATTCACTGTTCGGGACAGCGTGGCCGTCAATCTATACAGAATACGGACTTCCGATCGCACTCGGTGGAACAGTATCAGTGATATGCTTTCTGGGTACTTTTTCATCGAGTCTTTTAAGTACGAGGATGATAAGGTTGATCGGAACGGCAAAGCTTACCGCGTTCAGCACCCTGCTAACGGCAGTGGCGCTGCTTGGATTCGGCATGTCAAAAAGCTTCTGGATGCTTCTTGTACTGGCGATCCCGTTAGGACTCGGCGCCGGCTCTGTCGATGCCGCGCTGAATAATTACGTCGCCGTTCACTACAGCGCCTCAATGATGAGCTTCCTGCACTGCTTCTACGGAGTGGGCGTGACCATAAGCCCGTTCATCCTGACGATGGTGTTCAAGAGGGGACTCAACTGGAGGAACGGCTATCTCATCGCGGGCGGGATACAGATCGTCCTTGCGATCATACTCATCCTATCCGTTCCCATATGGAGCAAGGTAAACGGGAGTGAGACTGACGAAGAGGAAAAATACGAGGGACTGACGATAAGGCAGGCTGCATCGATAAAGGGCGTTAAGGTGATGTGGCTTCTGTTTGCATTTACCTGCGCCATAGAGATGTCTGTGGGCAACTGGAGCTCGACATTCCTTGTTGAGTACAGACATATGGATGTGGGGTTTGCCGCGAGTGCCATGACGTTCTATTATCTGGGCATGACGCTCGGAAGACTGTTATCGGGACTGTTGGCCAAGAAGCTTCACAGCTGGCAGATCATCAAGATCGGACTCATGATCCTGCCGGTCGCTCTGATACTTCTGCTTGTCGTTGATAACGGCATCGTGGGGATCGTGGCACTGATGCTCATAGGACTCGGCAACGGCCCGATGTTCCCCAATTTCAATTATCTTGCACCCGAAAACTTCGGAGAATCCAAGTCGCCTGCGATCATAGGAACGCAGATGGCGGCAGCCAATATCTCAATCGTTACGATGCCTGTATTATGCGGCATCTTAGGTCAGATATTCGGTATGGTGATATTCCCGTATTATCTCATTTTGCTCTATATATTGATGCTGCTGGCTTTCTTCAGGGCTTCAAAGATATGGAAGATGCCGGGAGTGTTTAAGAGATAGGAAGGGCAGAAGAGCCG
>CAMNDJ010000041.1 GCA_946535225.1 uncultured Lachnospiraceae bacterium | reverse complement strand
CAGCAGCGCAAATTGAATATATACAAGGAAGAACATGTCCTTGGTGGGTTATCTGTAGATTATTCGGATGTATTTGATATAGCCAAAGATGCAGAGAGTATACTAACTGAAATGCGTGCGAAGGAATGGAATTCTATGGATTTGCATACATCCGCAGTTGAGTTTTCGGATTCATTAGCTAAACTATGGCGCGTTCATCCATTCAGAGAAGGAAATACTCGAACTGTAGTAACGTTTTGTTGCCAATACGCAGACGAGATAGGATTAACACCTGATCGGGATTTGTTTGAGAATAATGCTCAATACGTCCGAACGGCACTGGTTGCATATAATGCGATCTTTGATGATCTTGGAGATATATCTAAACCGGAATATCTTCTGAAGATTGTTGAAGATGCAATAAAGAATAAAGAGAGTGAGTGAGCAACTCTACTTTAATGATATGATTTCATAAAAAGCAATGCTGCGGTTTTCTTATCTGAAGAATCAGACCCTGTTGTTACTCAAAAGGCACTTGAGATAGAGAAAACAGGGATTAAGCATAAGGATGCATGCCATATTGCTTGTGCGATATATACGGGGTGTGATTATTTCATTACTACAGATGACAGAATTCTAAAGTATAAGACCGATGAGATTAAACTTGTGAATCCTGTAGATTATATACGGGAGGTGGAGGTATAGATATGGAGATGTCAACAATAGAGGTATTGAATAACGGAATGCAATGTCTTGTTGATAATATGGGAATCGTTGCTGCTGAACGGTTTGTCTCTACAGTTATTAGAGAGAGATTTGATTATACACAATGGCAGCGTGATCATTTTGATGCGATGTCATCAGAAGAATTGAATAAAGCTGCTGTTGATTATGCGAAAAGCCATCCTTATAAAGGACAGGGAAAGGTAATCACTGTGTGATTCAATTCTTCGAATCCCACCCCCTGCGTAAGAAAAGGAGTTCCGAAAGGAACTCCTTTTTCTTACGCATTAAGATAGCGGGATCCAAACTCATGGCAAGCAGCGAAGCTGCTTAGGATGCTCCGGTGGAGTATCTGTGCCGAAGCCCGCTCTTTAAGGATTATTGCCGTAGTTTTCCAGATTATCAAATGTATCAATGATGATCTCGCAGTCAGGCTTGACATTCTGCATGACTATGAGCATCTGCTCTTCGGGAATAGCTACACATCCGCCGGTATAAGGCTTATATGGACCAAAACAGTGAAGAAAAATGGCTGACCCGAGTCCGGGAACACATTCCTTGTTGTAATCGATATTGAGACAGTACTGATACTGCCTGGTATAGTCTATGATGTGTTCGCTGTTATCCTTGTCAAGATCGGGATAATCACTGAGACTTACCATTTCGTTATAGTGCATACCGTCCCTCGGATCTCCGGACCAGTATGTATCATCCTCCACCTGAGTATAAGGAATCTGACATCCCGGATCGGGAGCTATGCCGAATGCATTATTGAAATGGAAAGTGCCTACGGGAGTCTTTCCGTCCCCTTCCTTTGTCTTGCCAAGCCCCTCTTTGCCGATAAATCCCGGAGTTGTCATTATAGTATTCCATTTACCGGAATCATCTTTCTCACTTAAGGATACCCATGCAGTAGTCCCTTCGTAGTTGGCAACGATAAGGAGCTGATCTGAATCCGTGTTCTGCCTGATATCTGCAAGCCATTCGGGCGTATCATCAAGCATTGTCTGCGTGGATGCATCGATCGTGGTCCTTGCAGCAGCGTTGGCACCGCAGCCGCATATGCCGCTCATCATGAGCGTTATCATAATCAGCACAGAAATTCCATTTTTGATCTTCATTCAATGTTCCTCCAATCATAACCCGATATTACTATAAGGCAAGCGATCTTCTCCATCTGACGACCGCTACGCCTATTATGATGATATAGCCAATGACACTGTAGAGTGTCGGAAGCTCTCCTAAGAATACAAAGCCAAGGATCGCGGCAAAGATGACCTGCGTATAATCAAATACTGATATATTTTTGGCCGGCGCATACCTGTATGCCGTAGTGATAGAAAATTGTCCGAGAGCCGCCGCAACTCCGCCAAGTCCCAACATCAACCACTGTCTTCCGCTCATCGGCGAATAATCAAACAACAGCCACGGTAGTGTAAATAAACATGAGAACGCCGAGAAACATATGACGATTATCGGTGTTCGTTCCCCTTTACCCGTTGCTCTTCGCACGAACACATAGGCAGTTCCGGCACCGAATCCCCCGTAGAATCCGGCGATCGCGGGTACCAATGCAAGACTATTTCCCGAGGGTCTTATGATAAACATCGCCCCGATAAAGGCTATTATTGTAGCTGTAATATCGAATTTAGTCGGCTTCTCTTTTAAAAGGGGAATGGAAAGAAGGATAGCGAAGAACGGCGACAGTTTATTTAGCATATTGGCATCGGAAAGAAGTAATCTGTCTATTGCATAGAAGTTGCACACAAGGCCGGTAGTTCCGAAGATACATCTGAACAGTACATCCAATCTGCATTCTTTCTTAATGCTGAACTTCTCTTTTTTGCTGATCAAAGTGATCACCGCGATCAGCAATGCAAAGGCATTTCGAAAAAATGCCTTCTGCATAGTGGGTACATCTCCCGCCTCTCTTACGAAGAAAGTCATGAGACTGAAACCCACTGCAGCCAATATAATGTATATGATTCCTTTAATGTTCTCGTTTTTTACCATTGTAATCCGGGCGGCTGTCTGCCTGATAGAGTTAGCGCAACTTGATCATTATAGCATAATAAAAGTCGGACGGTCATCATCCGGTGTGTTATTGACAGGACTTTTGATTATTTCGGAGAACTCTCACATCCCGATTATACGGATATCACCAAAGAACAGTATGACAACCGCATGCTGCTGCGCGAAGTGATGATAAAACACGGATTCAAGCCGCTTGAAGAGGAATGGTGGCATTTTACCTTAGAAAACGAGCCTTATCCGGATACATACTTCACATTCCCTTTTTGTTTTTGCATCACTTATAGTTGATGTTATATTTCTCGCATATATCTCTGCCGGGAATGTAGCCATTAAGCAGATCGTCGGCCTTCCTAAGCATCTGATCATAAGTTAAGATATCGATCCTGTAGTATGTGTTAAGCGAATAGGGGGACCTGATCACAATGCTCTTACCGTCATTGCCGATCGCGGTTATCTCGCCGTCGGGCAGAACAGATATCAGATTGAATGACTTATTGAATATCCTGTTTTCTATCACGTATACACCGGCTTCCTTAAGATAAGGGAAACATCTGTGGAACAGTACTATGTTGGTATCGTACAGTTCCTTTATCCTTTCGCCGCTGTCGGCATCATAGATATACAGAGCACCGTCGTCGGTATTTACGGCTATGTAGCTGTGATCGTCTGAGAGTGCCGCATTGAATACGCTCATTTCATCGATGCCCTGAAGATCGGATGTATCGACTTCTTTATCAGAGTATCCGTCAAAAGTGTGAGCATCTGAGATATCTTCAGATCCTTCGTATTGGAGACCCGGGGGCGAATATATCACGACTCTGTTATTATCCTTATATCTGACATAGATGTCATCTTCTTTATACAACGCGGAACTGATCATGGCGTTTCCGTCGTGTCCGTATAATCTGTAGGATTTGTCGATGTCCGAATACACACCTTCACATTTAAGCTGTCCGAGACTGTCGATCAGTATATATCCGCCGTTACTTGCGAATGCGCACGAGGCATTCATATATCCTGTTATGGCTGATCGTGTGCCAAGGTCATGATCCAGAACATATGCAAGAGAGTCGGAGATAAGCAGCATCCCGTTGTCATCTATGAGCATTTCATAGAATCCGGTTCCCGCGATATCTGCATATACTTCTTCGCCTGAATAAGCGTCTATAGCCAGGACCTCACTTGTCTCATTCATATCACCGTAAGGATCGTCACCTGATGTACAGACATACAGAGTATCATCATAGTATCCAACGGTGACAAAATCAGGCTCCTCTTCGCGGATGCACTGTATCAGCTTGCCGGCCTTGATATCGATCGCTCCGTACCAGGCCGAGTCGATCCCTGCAATGGCAAATGCTGCGAAGTCCCCGCCTTGCGTAATGAATATGTCTTCTACGGTGTAGTCGGGATCATCGATCTCATTATAGGGGTCACTGCTGTCGGCAAAATCGATAGCGAAAGACTCTTCGGTTCCGTTAAACGCCCTTATCCCTTCCGGGGCGAACACAAGCACAGTGTTCTCTCCCGGCACGGCATACAGTTCATATCCGTTCTCACTAAGAACCGTCTCTTTTCCCGAATCCGGCTCCAGGTATACTACATTAAGATCACTATCCACATAGACGACATCATCACCGTCAAATACCGCCTGATCGCTGCAGTCGCTGTCGATGCCGCAGATCTCTTCATTTTTGCTGATATCTATGACATTGAAGTGGCCATTGCCGTGTACCAGAGCATATGCTCCGTCATCGGAGACAGTGAAGAATGCTGCATCCTGAGGCACATTAAAGGTATCTGAAGGGAAATAACAGTTCTCGATCTCGTACGGTGCCAGTCCTTTTACCAGGGCATTATAAGCATCTGCATTAAAGCCTTTTCCGGCATCATCCGGAAGCACACTTCTTGCAGCATATACGGCATCAGACCTTAATCCCTGCGACAGAAGACTCTCTGATACGGAGGCCATGGCTCCGGCGTATTTGTCACCGATCACCTTGTTCTGCCTGTTAATCTTAAGCATAAATGACAGACAGGTTACAGCAAATATCGTGACTATCGCAAGCGCAGCAGACATGGCGATGAGCCGCCTTCTTATCAGCCGCTCTCTGTGACGTTGCTTAAGGTCATCGTAGTTAAGATTAAATATCGCGGCGCAGAGCTTGAGCACTACATTGTCAAGTGCTTTTAGCCGTTGTCTGTTATCGCTGCCTCGACAATCAGCAGCTAAGGGCTCTCTTTCTACTGTGACCGTCACATCATTGCCGTTCTCATCTTTGGCCGTGATATCCTCATGCATAAGGATATCAGGGAATGATTCTTCGGGCTCGCCCTCGGCTAAGACTAAAAGAACGTGCTCCCTGTCATGAGTCTTAACAAAAGTCTCTATCTCTTTTTTGCACCACTGTGACTCGGGAAGCCTCGGGGTACATATAACGATCAGAAATTCCGAATTATCCAGTGCCTCAGATATGGGATCCGAGAGGTTGCTTGATAATGGCAGCTCCGCTTCATCACGAAAAACGCGCTCGATCTTAGCCTTATTCGGATCCAGTTTTTTTATAACGGAAGCAGGCAGTTTGTAATTCTCAAGCTTCTTATGCAGATTCTCTGATATGAATGAGTCGAGTTCACAATGTCTGTAGCTTATAAAAGCATCGTATCTTACATTTTCAAGTGACATATTCCACCTCTCCATGCGAATATACTGATATTATAGCACATAATCTGATCTGTTCGGCTTTACCGGGCACGTGGATCTCGCTATTTATTTAAGCAGCACTCTTATGTATAATATTACATGATGCGATTTTGGATGAGTCGGGATAAGTACTGACAAAACCGACATAAAGGAGAGATATGAAGATTTCAAAAAGGGTGATCGAATATGCCCGGAATAACTACAATGAGGTGAAGCATACAACGCTTGATCCGGAAGGACCGGGGGTGGTGAGGATCCATCTTGTGCCGCCTAAGGTAACTGATGACGAGATAGGACCGTCCGTAGCGATAATCAACGGTCAGGACATAATACCGGTCGATGTGTCGTGGACGATCCTTCTGTCCGAATTCATAGATGAGGTCAATAAGTACAGCGGTCGTGCTGTCACTGCAGCTGATATCGAGCAGATCATGAAGGATACCTGCAAACGTATGCGTAAGGTATATCCATTCCTGTCATCAAAGTATATCCGTGAGGATATAGTGAACATAATGGAGATATTTAAGAAGGTCGCTTACAGAGAGCCTCTTGCGGAAGAGATCCCTTATATGAGCATAGGCGAATATGCTCCTTTTATGAGGGCACCTCACAGGATGGATCTTATGGTATCCGCTATGACATCGGATGATAAATGGCATTGCAACCTTAGGTGCCTGCACTGCTATGCAGCCGGTCAGGAACATTCGGGTGAGAAGGAGATATCTACCGAAGAGTGGAAGAAGATCATGGATAAGCTTAAGGAGATCTGCGTGCCTCAGATCACGTTCACCGGCGGCGAACCGACGATGAGGGATGATCTCATTGAACTCATCGAATACGGTCAGTGGTTCGTAACAAGGTTAAACACCAACGGTATCAAGCTGACTGAAGAATACTGCCATGCGCTTAAGGCTGCATCTTTGGACAGTCTGCAGATCACTTTCTACTCATATGATAAAGCGGTGCATAACAAACTCGTCGGAGCGGAAGGCTATGACAGTACGCTGCAGGGTATTAAGAATGCGCTTGCGCTTGGCATAAGTACCAGTATCAACACACCTTTATGTACCCTTAATGCAGATTATGTAAAGACGCTTAGATTCCTTCATGATCTGGGAGTCACATATGTAACATGTTCGGGTCTTATTCCTGCAGGCAATGCCACGGGTGATGAATCCGGCAGCTTAAAGCTTAGTAAAGAAAAAATGAGCGAGATTTTGACCGATGCGGTCAATTATTGTTTTGAGAATAACATGGAGATAAGCTTTACATCCCCCGGTTGGGTGGATGGCTCATTATGCGATAAACTCGGTATATCCACACCTGCATGCGGAGCCTGCTTAAGCAATATGGCCATAACTCCCGGCGGTAATGTGGTTCCCTGTCAGAGCTGGTTGTCTGATGATACCCTTGGTAATTTCCTTAAGGATGACTGGATGAGCATATGGGACAGTGAGAAGTGCAAGCAAAGGCGTGACTATTCGGCTGAGATGACGGGGCTGTGCCCGCTCGGGAAGGGTGGTGTCAGATGAGTAAGATGATAAGTAAGACACTCAGATTTTTGACCGGGTTGTTGGTAACGATACTTATGGTGACGGTGGTGTCAGGCCTTGCAAAGTCTGAGGCTTATGCCAAAGCACTTGATGAGATCAAGCATTATGAGATCATAGCGGACGTAAATGATGACGCGACTGTCACACTCAGATACCGGATAGATTGGAAGGTTCTGGACTCAACGTCGGAAGGACCGCTCACATGGGTAAAGATAGGTATTCCGAACAGTCACTGTACGGATATGAAGGCTTTGTCGAACAATATCAAGAAGATCGGATACAGTTCGGATTCGGGTTCATACGCGAGAATCGACTTAGACAGGGCTTATCAAGCGGGAGAGACGGTAACCTTTGAGTTTTCCATAGTACAGGATTATCTGTATCAGGTCAATAAGCTTGAGAACGGCTATACGGTATATGCCTTCACACCGGGATGGTTTGATGATATTGAGGTGGATGATCTTACGGTCCGATGGAGTTCGGATAATGCTTACAGCTGGGAGCCGGACTGCTTCAATGTCGACGGGTATCTGATCTTTAATAAGACCGATATGCGCCCGGGCGAGACGTTGACCGTAAGAGTTACTTATCCGAATGATGCTTACGGTTTTGATATGAGTAAGACGATCGAACAGGAAGAAGAACCTTTTGATCTTAAGCATCCGTTCCTATTTGGTGTATTCGTGCTCCTTATCATTGCGCTTATAATAGGCGGACCGATCCTGATCTTGGTAGGTATTATCGCGATATTGAGCAAGGCTGTCTATCTGGGGCAGGCAGCTTTCGGTATCAATACGAACAGGAAGATAACAAGGACCAAGATAACATACTATGATTCATGTCCGAGCTGCGGCTCTGTCAGGGAAGATGGCAAGACCAAGTGTCCGTACTGCGGCCACAGCTATATTAAGAGTGAAGAAGTTGTGGAAGCCAAGGACATAGGACCCAAGAATGCGATGAAGTACAGCAAAGAGGGGACGTTTAAGTATAATGATTCGCCGAATACATATATGAGAGTGCACGTGGTCAATGTTCCGAGACCGCATTACAGCAGCAGATCGGGTTCATCCCACCACAGTTCGTGTGCTCACAGCTCGTGTGCCTGTGCCTGTGCATGTGCGTGTGCCTGTGCGGGTGGCGGAAGAGCCGGGTGCTCGGCCAAGGATTTCTACAGGACCGATCTTAAGCTTTCTTTGCTAAAGGGGCAAAAAGGCAAGTGATAATGCTACAGACGCGAGATGTGAAAAGTGTTTTGAGGTTGTATACAATCTGTAAAAAAAGATACTTTTTTGTTCTGTGACATTTGTAACAGTATTGTGGTATCATATTTTTCATAAGAGCAGGATTGCGGATTATTATTGGAGGCAAGGAACGAATGAAAGCAAAGAAGAGAAAATCACTTAAGAAATCATTGCTTAGCAAGATCATTCTTTTTGTTGCGATCATCATAGTGATCATTACACAGATAAGTATCAAGCTTGCAGCGGATAACATTGAGTCTCTGACTTACAATATCCTTGCAAGAGAATCAGTTACCTATGCTAATGAGATTCAAGGCTGGTGGAGCAATATAGGAGAGAGAGTCGGACAGATGGCCGATATCCTGCGTAATACACCTGAGTTATCATATGATGATGCTCTTGCGATGCTTCTTAAGCTGACGGAACTTGATCCTGATTCGCAGGATATATATATGGCATACGGCGAGACCGGTAAGTTCTTAGACGGTTCCGGATGGATACCGGATGATACATTTGTATTCACGGACAGACCCTGGTATCAGGGTGCACTGGCCGCAGGCGGGCAGATCTATTCATCAGAACCTTATGTTGATGCATCAACAGGCAAGACCTGCCTTGCATGTGCAGTGATGATCAAGGATAATGTGGTACTCAGCAGTGACATCAATTTCGACAAGGTTGCCGAGAAGGTTGCTACATTTGAGTCGTTATCACCGGATGCAAAGTACTACATAATCAACAAGGAATCAAAGGATATCCTTATCAGTAATATAGCCGAGAGTGTCGGTCAGACACTTGCTGATACTACAGACCCTGTCGCTGCAGGTCTGGCTCCCATATTTGATTCACTCAATATGAGCGCTGATGCCGGCGGAAGCAAGGTGGTAACTTCCAAGACGTCAACAGGTTCTTATATGTATACGGCAACAGATATCGAAGGAACTTCATGGGCTGTAGTGAGTGCCGTACCTTCGAAGATCTTAAGCGATATGATATGGCGGGTTATGTTCTTGACATTTGCCAGTGCGATCGTACTTATCGCTATCATCTCAGCTCTTATTTATGTGATCATCAGCAAGGCTATCAATCCTGTTACTACGGTTACGGAGCGTATCACTGATATCAGTAAGGGTGACTTTACGGTTAAGATCGTTCCTGAAGGAAATAATGAGATCACGACTCTGTCAGAGAGCCTGAACGAATATATAGAGAAGATGAGGTCTACATTTAACAGCCTTGCGAGCATATCCGGTGCGATGAACAGCAGAGCCGGAGAGTGTTTCGATATCTCTCATATACTTGCTGACGCTAACAGCAATCAGGGCGAGTCGATCGAGAAACTCAATACGACATTAAGCGATATGAACACATCGATCGAAGAGATCGCTCATGCAGCTACGGAGCTTGCGGGCACATCCAGCCAGCTCGCACAGAATGCCGAAGATGTCAGAGGCCTGTGTGATGAGACCCTTGAAGCTTCTTCTAAGGGCAGAGATGAGATGGAGAGCATGACAAGGAATGTCAGCACCCTTAATGATACCATCGGTGAACTCACAACTCTTATCCGAGAGACAGCCAAGTCCATCGAAGAGATCACGGGTATCACGGATACCATCAATGCACTGTCAGAGCAGACCAACCTTCTCTCACTCAATGCTTCTATCGAGGCAGCAAGAGCCGGTGAGATGGGCAAGGGCTTTGCAGTCGTAGCATCCGAAGTCGGTGTTCTGGCCAACCAGTCATCTGAGGCAACCGATACGATCAGAAGACTTGTTGAAGGCATAACCAAGAATATCACAGATATCAACCGTAAGGCAGAGATATGTGTCAAGGATATGGAGACATGTATGACCGGTGTGGCTGAGGCCAATGAGTCATTTGACAAGATCTACAGTGATGTTGCCAAGGCTACGGACGGTATCTCAGAGATCGCAAGCGGTATTGAGAAGATCAACGATGTTGCCACCAATAATGCGGCTATCACCGAAGAACAGGCATCAAGCATCAATGAGGTCCTGGGCTTAAGCGGTGAGATCGTATCTGAGAGCAATAAGCTTCGTACAGAGACTGAGAACATCACCAGTATCTCAGAGAATCTTAACAAGTATTCAGACGAGATCAATTCGGATCTTTCACAGTATACGGTATAGGGTGATATCGATCGAATTAAATGTTTATGATAAGGAGTTTCGTAAGGAACTCCTTTTTCTTATGACTGTCGAGAGTATGACAGTGCAAAAAGTGATCGTATCAAGGACAATATATGAATGCGTCCGTAAACATTATTGTGTTATACTATGAAAAACAGGCAGAAAGAGGAACATAATGAAGACTAGACTAAAGATCACATTAAATTCTCCTGCGGTTTTGGGTTTTGCTTTTGCCGCTCTGATCTCACTTATACTGGGATATATCACATTCGGTCAGAGCACCAAACTGCTTTTCATGACATCGCATACTTCGCTTGCTTCACCCCTTACCTATCTGAGATTCTTTACCCATGTCCTCGGGCATTCGGGATTTGAACACTTCATAGGTAATATGTCATATATTCTCCTGCTTGGTCCGATGTTAGAGGAGAAATACGGATCGACTAAGATCCTTGAGATAATAGCGATCACCGCATTTATCACGGGTGTGCTTAATTACATCATCTTCCCGAATACCGCGCTTTGCGGTGCGAGCGGTGTGGTATTTGCGTTTATACTGCTGACTTCATTTACCGGTTTCAAGCAGGGTGAGATACCGCTTACTTTCATACTTGTTGCGGTGATCTTCATAGGTCAGCAGATAGTTGAAGGGATATTCGTAAGAGACAATGTCTCCAATTTTTCACATATTCTTGGTGGAATAGTAGGCTCTGCCGTAGGGTATGTCCTTAATAAGAGATCGTGACAGGCAGTCGGATGGGAGCAGATATGAAAGATATCAAATATATCAATTATCTTAATGAAGTCGGCGTGGATGATGCGACTGCAGGCAGGATGGTGCGTGAAGCCTTTGAGACGATATTCTTTGATGAGAATGAGGGATTCTGCCATCATACCGATGAGGATGCATGGTGCATGGTCGATACCGGCAATATCGATGCAAGAACCGAGGGTATGAGTTACGGGATGATGATGTGTGTTCAGATGGACAGACAGGATATCTTCGACAGACTCTGGACTTTTTCCGACAGGTACATGCATCAGAAAGAAGGGAAGTACGCGGGTTATTTTGCATGGTCTGTGGGTTTGGACGGAAGTCATAATGCAGAAGGACCTGCACCGGACGGTGAAGAATATTTTGCCATGGCACTTTTTATGGCAGCAGCCAGATGGGGAGACAGGGAAGGACTGTATGATTATACTGCCCGTGCGAGGGATATCCTAAGACACTGCGTTCACCAGCATGAACTGACAGAAGGCGGTGAACCGATGTGGGAGCCGGCGAATAAATACATAAGATTTGTTCCCGAGATGAAGATATCCGATCCGAGCTATCATCTTCCTCATTTCTATGAAGTGTTTGCTCTTAAGGCGGACGAAGAAGACAGAGCTTTTTGGGCGGAAGCGGCCAAGGCGAGCAGAGAGTATCTGATCAAATCCGCACACCCCGTTACGGGACTGAGCTCTGAATATGCCGACTATGACGGCAAGCCGGTGCTCCTGTTCGGCAAACCATGGGAATACTATTCCGATGCCTACAGAGTGCTCATCAATATCGCCTTAGATGATATATGGTTCGGATCGCATGAGGGTATGGCAGAGATCGCGACGCATGCACAGGATTTCTTCCGTGATCAGGATATGAATTATCTGATGGCGTATCAGATCGACGGAACGGTAACGGATGAGCCGTCAATGCATCCCATAGCGCTCAAATCTGCGTTAGGTGCGGCATCTGTCTTAAGTAAGAGTGATCACAGAGTGGTCTTCCTTCAACAGTTCGTGACGACACGCTTAAGACAGGGCAAGAGGCGCTATTATGATAATTGCCTATACTTTTTCTGCCTGATGCTTCTTACAGGTAATTACAGATTATACATATAAAGGAGGAAATCTATGACGATCTATGTTGATATCAATGCAGGAGTTAATGGGGACGGCAGCAAGGACAAGCCGTTTAAGCGGATAAATGATGCAGCGAAAGTTGCGCTTGCAGGCGATGAGATCATTGTCGCACCCGGTATATACAGGGAAGATGTTGATCCGATATACGGCGGTACGGTGAAGGAGCGGATAGTCTATAAGAGCTTAAAACCGAGAGAAGCCGTGATCACCGGAGCGGATGTCTTCAAAGGATGGGAGAAACATGAAGGCGATGTGTGGGTCCTCAAGATCGACAATTCATACTTCGGCTCATATAATCCCTATACGACCATGGTATTCGGCGATTGGCTTGATATGGATGTCTATGCCCATACAGGTGAGGTATATCTTGACGGCAAGGCAATGTATGAACGTAAGACCCTGGATGAGGTATTGGATCCGCAGTTTGACGATAGGTCATGGGACATTGAGTATACCAAGCATACATGGTATACATGTCAGGATGAAAAAGAAAATGCGACTTACATATATGCGAATTTTCAAGGAGCTGACCCCAATGAGAGAACTGTTGAGCTCAATGTACGTCCTCATTGCTTCTGGCCTGTGGCAGAGCATGTGAACAATATAACACTTACGGGATTTAAGGTATGCAAGGCTGCTACACAGTGGGCCCCTCCGACGGCACTTCAGGAAGGCATGATCGGTCCTCACTGGTCGTACGGATGGGTGATAGAAGACTGTGAGATATCCGATGCCAAATGTTCCGGGATATCTCTGGGTAAGTACAGGCAGCAGCAGAATGACAATAAATGGTCTAAGGATAAGTATAAAGACGGAGCCCAGACTCAGAGAAGGTGCTCGTTCATCGCTCAGACCGAAGGATGGTCCAAGGAGACCATAGGCTCACATACCGTGAGAAACTGCGATATCCATGACTGCGGACAGACCGGTATAGTAGGTAATCTTGGGTGTGTATTCTCCGTTATCGAGAATAATCATATACATAACATCAATAATAAGAGGGATGTCAGAGGTGCAGAACTCGGAGGTATCAAGTTCCATGCAGCTATCGATGTCATAATAAGGAACAATCATATCCATGACTGTGTACGCGGCATATGGCTTGACTGGCAATGTCAGGGCACGCGTGTGACGGGAAATCTGATGCATGATAACTGTATGGCGAGGGATCATCTGCTCAAGCCGTATAATAAGCTCGGACTTGGACTTGGAGAAGATATATTCGTAGAGATCGCGCATGGTCCGACACTCATTGATAATAACATTCTCTTATCCGAGAGAAGTATCAAGGTTCCGACTCAGGGGCTTGCTATAGTTCACAATCTCATAGGCGGTTCGGTCGCTGCAGTGGGCAGAGGAGTCAAGAACGGTACCGTTAAGTATGACTCGGCAAGATATACACCCGTACACAAGCCGCACAGTACCGACATAATCGATACCATGACGGTACTTCACGGAGATATCCGTTTCTATAACAATGTCTTTGCGGCTCTTCCGGTAAGGCAGGGGCTTATAGATATCTGTGAAGAAGATAAGGTCGGCAATGAATGGGATGACGGTAATCTTGATTGCGGAACCTTCCCTTATAACGGATATATGAGAGAGGATACATGGAAGGCGATGTTCGAGGGTTACTGCGGAGAAGGTGCCGTTGATACAAGGGATAAATATTATATGCCCCTTCCCGTATGGACGGGCGGTAATGTGTTCTTTAACGGTGCCAAGCCCTGCGATATAGAAGATGACTATACTGTCGACAACGAGCATGACATAAGTGTCACAGTGAAGTGTCAGAATGGTCAATATACCGTAGAAACCAATTATATGCAGTATCTTCCGGAGGCAAAGCTTATTACGTCAGAGACTCTGGGCAAGGCGATCGAGCCTGAAGAGAGATTTGAGAAACCGGACGGATCAGATATAGTCTTCGATGTTGACTACTATGGTCAAAAGAGAACCGGAAAGGTGGTAGCGGGTCCTTTTGCGGGATGATATGTCGAAATGATACGGACAAGATAAAAGCCGGAGGCTTAAGCCTCCGGCTTTGGCTTATCTTATGATCACTCGGTTCTTTTGATCAGGGCTTTATTCTTATACATAAGATCATCGGCTCTGTTGCGTATGTCCTGCACGCTCTTATCGGTTCCGGGAATGAATTCGGCCACACCCGTTGCGATGGAAATGTAGTCATCCGGCAGAGGCAGATCCTGTCTGTACGGACTCAGACAACTCTCGAGTTCTCTAAGCAGTTCCTCTCTGTGATCGTAATCATGTCCTGTGAGGATAGCAACGAATTCATCACCTCCGATACGGTATACGGGGCTGTGCTTAAATATCTCACATATCAGACGGCATGCACGCTTGAGGTAAGCATCTCCGGCTTCGTGTCCGATCGTGTCGTTGATAGTCTTAAGATTATTGATATCGAACATGGCAATAGCAAATTCAAGCCCTGTTCCGGAATTGATCTCTGATTGGAGAAATACTTCCTTATCATCATAGGCACGCCTGTTATTGACGTTGGTGAGGGGGTCTTTACTCATTACTTTCAGGAGGCGTCTGTTGATATTGTCCAGGCTTAACGCGTATCTGAACTTATCGAATATCAGACTCATACGACTCTGATAGTTCTGGATCAGGTGATCCTCGAGCTTGTTCAAGCAGTCTTTAAAGACGATATAGCCGAAGACTTCATCAGATTCGTGAATAGGAAGGAAGATATAGAGGTGATTCTCGGAATCGTCCCTGTATCCGGGTATAAGGCATTTTGAAATGAATTTGCCTTCATCGGTCTCATTCCCGTCCTCCATGGAATAAAGGATATCCATAATAGTACTGTAGCCTTTGTTACCAAGCTTAACGGTCGGATCGTCAATGGATAATCCGAAGTTGGGTTCGAGCAATATATGGAAGGAATCGCCTTCGAAGTCATGATCGTTTAAGAACAGATCATGGAGATTGTTGCAGAATTCGGGGAATGAAGCGCTTGACAGGACAGCAGAATCGATATTGTTGAGCTTCCTGTTGAAATATGTATTGGCGGCTCTTTTTCTGAAGGCCTCACGGCCGAGTCTTCGCCGCATCTTGTCCCCGTTGCCGCCATCATAGCAATTGCAGCTTTCGTCCGGGAAGAACTTACTCGGTATGCTTACGGATCTGTCGCATGGTTTGCCTGCGATGAGATTGAGCAGCATATTACCGCAAGCTTCGCCCATCTGTGTGAAGCATTGATCGACTGAGGCTATCGAGGGATCGAATACCTGGCTGTCATTTATATGATCATAGCCCGTGACCAGTACATCCCCAGGTACTTCGTATCCGTTGGCCGACAAAGTGAGACATGTCTCCATGGCAAGTCCGTCATTGGCACATATGAACACATCCGGCAGAGGCATGTTCTCGGCGCACAGAGCATTGATATACCGAGTGACTACCGCATTCTCCCATTTGGTATAGAGGACATCTTTAAGGTCTTCGCTTCTGCCTTCGGACTTAAGATAGTCTCTTACCGCCTTAAGACGCAGTTCGGAATCATACGAATCTGCCGTTCCGGCAAAGAAGATCATGCTGTTAACATCGTGCTTCTCACACAGATGCCGGCACATATCGATGGTGGCATCATAATTATCTGATCCAATAAAATATGCATCATCATGCTGAGCTCCCTGCATGATAACCGGTATTCCGGCTGCATTGCTACGCTCAATGATATCATCCACTTCTTCCTTATAACTGAGTCCGCTGCCGAATATGACTGTTGCGTCAAAATCCTTAAGGTTAGGAAGGCTGAGGATATTAAGTTCCCCCTGTCTGTGGGCATCCGTATCGACATAAGCCGGATAGCATGTAAAAAGGAACAGGTCTGCGTCTTTGCCGGCAAATTCATTCTTAAGACCCGTCAGGAACTGTGTGAGAATGTCGTAACACCATCCTGTTGAAAAAACGGCGATCTTTTTCTTCATATTACCCTCTGTAACAAAAGTGATTACTATAATGAATATTCTATTACAAAATTGAATATTATGGAATGAGTAAACAGCAAAGTCTGTTGATTTATCACTGCTATAGAAAGGCAACGTGTTAATGTAACAGAATAAGAAAAAATAGTTGAAAAAAATATGAAAAATCTGTTGACAACCTCTATACAGGGTGTTAAGATAATCAAGCCGCACTGAAAAGGGCGGCTTTAATAAACTGCGATTTCGCGGTTATTAAACAGATCGGACTTTGAAAACTGAACAGCAATGCAACCCTGAAAATTTCCTAAAACATCTGTTAAGGCTCTGACTTAGCAGACGAGAAAATTTCAGAGAACGAGGTCTGAAAGTACATCCGTGTACTTTCAAACAGACCAAGCAACATCCATGTTGCTACAATCCTTAAACAAGGTAAAAACGGACAAATAAGCTAACGTTTGTTTGACCGGATCAAAACTATTTAATTTGAGAGTTTGATCCTGGCTCAGGATGAACGCTGGCGGCGTG
>CAMNDJ010000040.1 GCA_946535225.1 uncultured Lachnospiraceae bacterium | reverse complement strand
GTCATATGAAGATATGGTAAAATAACTTACAAAGAAGTGAGGGCGTATGATCTGTACAGTGAATAATACGACAGAGTCAGGCCATTGGGAGGTACAAAATGAAGAAACTTATGTATGAACTGTACAAAAGAAGAGAGAAGATACTTATACTGCTTGTAGGCTTCTTCTTCGGGACTGTTGTAGGTATCTTTCTGGCACCGGCCAAGAACGGTATCACCATAGGAAGCTATAACGGTAATAATTCGGCCAAGAAGGCTGCTGAAGAAGAATTCCATGAAGATCTTGCATTGGAGATGGGAGAATTAAGGTAGCTAAGGCATAAATTGAACAGCAAGTTCGAATATAACATTAAGATACCGGTTGCAGGAGGGCTGACTACTACTGTTAAGATCCCGGCAAACTTCAACTTCCGGCCGTTCATAAAAACAGACGGAACGATGAATATCCATGAAGTCCTCTGGTCGATCATACTGTCGAGAAAATAAAAGGTTACTTTATACAGACAGTTCGGCATGGATTATGCAGGCAGTTGGCGTGAGAATACGTCAGCTGCCTGATTTTTTGTGCTATAATGGACAAGATTGGAGATGATTTATGCTAAGCATTGATCAGTACAGAGAAATATACAGAATACTGGATTCGGCGACACCGGTTGTATATGACTGCGGAACTCTCTGCGGTTCTGTCTGTTGCAGTGATTCATCCTTTGGCGCAGACGAGTCGTATATATATCTTCTTCCGGGCGAGAAGGAGTACCTCGACTCCATCGGCTGCAGTATACCGATAATAAGCGAGAAGAGGTCGGAGCATTATCTGCCGGGCTCATGGGGAGATATCGTCTATATAGCTCATTGCCCGGGGGAAAACGCCTGTGGCAGGGATGTGCGTCCGATCCAGTGCAGGACCTTTCCGCTGGAGCCTTATATAAACGCTGACGGATCCCTTGAGATGATTCCCGAGCGTACGGATCTTCCGTATAAATGCCCGTTCATAGAAGGAGAGGCCGAATTATCGGAAGACTTCCGAAGGGCAACTTATGAAGCGTGGTCGATGCTGATAGAAGATAAGGCCATAAGGGATATGGTCATGATGGATTCGGACGAGAGGGCTATAGATATGGAAAAAGAGAGGGCGACTGACAATACTGTCACTCAGAGATTACGCTGCCCCTGCTGCGGACACTATACACTTACGGAGGCAGGCGCATATGAGATATGCCCCGTCTGCTTCTGGGAGGATGACCCGGTGCAGGAAGAAGACCCTGACTATGAAGGCGGAGCTAATGAACTGTCCCTTAATGAGTGCAGGGAGAACTACAGGCTGTACGGAGCCTGTGAGCAGAGGTTTGCAGGCAGAGTCAGGAAGCCGCTGCCGGAGGAATGCGCGGATGCGGAGGAGACCGGCAACACAGATGCAGATGCTGCAACGGAGGAGATGCCATGAGTAACAGGAAGAGGGATGTAATAATTATCGCATCTATTGCGATCTGTCTGATATATGCGTTCTTCACGATCAGAGATCATTACAGAGCCGATGAGCCGGCACCCGTAAGTCACGTATCGGTAGTGCCGCCGCTTGCTGATACCCCGGATAGCGAAGAAGCAACAGCAAAAGAGACTGAGACAGAGTCTGAGGAAAGCATCGAAGAAGCTGCATCTAAAGACGACGAAGCAGCAACTGAGGTCGAAGAAGCTGCACCTGCGACCGAAGAAGCCGCGCCTGCGACCGAAGAAGCCGCACCTGAGGCTGAAGGATCAGCACCCGCGACTGTCACATACAGATTCAGAAATAAGAAGCTGCTAAGCGATCATTACAATAAACACGGGATCGACATGGGCTTTGCATCCGCTGCGGAATATGAGGCAGCCGCAGCCGCAGTAGTGACAAATCCTAATGCTCTTCATAAGACGGAGAAAGAGGACGGAGATGACGTATATTACGTGGAAGCGACCAACGAATTCGTCGTTGTCTCTACGGATGGATATATCAGGACGTATTTCTGCCCGGACTCGGGGATCAAATATTACAACAAACAGTAGATCGGCTCCGGAGTAAACTCTGATTCCGACTATAAATAATACAGATCCGCTCTAAAGGATCTGCACCAAACAGCCGATATAGATATAAGATAAGTGATACTGTCGCAATAAAGGTCGAAAAGGATTTTGATCAGGCAGACAACGGGAGATCATAGAACGGACGGGTCGTAACCGTGATCTAAGTCTGTGCCGAACACAGGGAGGTGGAATAGATGACAGGTATCGGAGGTATAACGGCATACCCGCAATTTGACCGTTCGCAGGTCATGGGAGCGCAATTCGGGCGTTCGATGTTTTCTCAGAATATGAACAGTAATACAGGCAACACTGTAACGGGGGGTAACAGGGTTGCATCGGTAACGGGCAGGGATATTGGTTCTGCGCCCGGTATTTCGCATGGAGGCTCGACAAGACTGACTTCGCCCATATACGGGAAGAATACGACGGATACTGATGCAGGCAAGTCATGGCAGTTAAGGAGACTTGCAAGGAAGCTTACTCAGACTAAGGAAGAGGAAAAGCAGAAGACATTCACGGCACGGTCTGACGATAAGGAGAAGGATTTCTTAGCAAAGCTCGGTCTGGATGAAAAGACTAAGGAAGACGAACCTCAGGTCGAGGCTAAGTATAACTATAATTACAAGGAAGTAGCCAATAAGATCAAGCAGGCCAAGACATCGGTGAGTGCTGAGCAGGCAGTCATAAGTGCCAAGAGAAAGGTGCTTGAAGTCAAGCGCAAGATATCCTCCGGTGCAGGCAATGCCGAAGAACTGCAGCTTGCACTTACGCATGCCACGAGAATGGAGATGGCAGCCAGGAAGAAGAAACATCATCTTGAACTCGAGGAGATGGTCACTAATACACAGAAAAGGGATGAACTGTCAGACGATCAGCAGGATCTTGTCACGGATGTTAAGAATGCTGTCATGGATCAGGGAGAAGAGAAGCTTAACAGAGCCGCGGACGGCATATTTGAACAGAGACAGGATATGATAGAGGAAGCTGTTGCCGAGATGAAGGAAAACGGAGAGGATATCTCGGATGAGGCAATGGCTGAGCTTAATGAGATGATATCCGAGTACGGTGAAGACGAACTTGAGAAACTGACGGAAGCCATGGAACAGTTAGAACTCATGGAGATCGTGGATCCCCACATGAGCGAAGAAGATCTTGAGGAGCTTAAGCGTAAGCACAGACTTGCCGAGCAGAAGGAGATAATGAAGGCCGACATGGATTATCTTAAGGGCGTCATCAAACTCCAGATGCAGAACAGTCCGGCGAATAAGGGCTCAGACCCGGTACAGGATCCGGGTGCAGTCGGGGCCAATTTTGCCCAGGCTCCGGTACCGGCAGTGACGGATGCATTTGCTACCATGACAGGTGCGCCGGTTGACGGCGGGCTTATGGTGGATATGCAGGTGTGACCACTGCATACAGGCATGGCATGACCACAGCATGAAGGCAGGACTACAGCTGCCCGGACGCCCCGTTTTTATTGACAAACAGGCGATTCGAGAACATAATTATTGTATGTTGGCACTCAGAGTGATCTATGCATTTCTCTTTGCGCTTTCCGTTCTGTGCATCATAGGAGCGGCAAGGGTCAAGAGGACGAATATTGGGTTTATCCTGATGGCGGCTGTGATAGCCGTCAGTGATATCCTGTGCGTTGTTTTGGTGGGTGCGACATCCGCAAGAACGGCGAGCGGGGTCCTTCTACCGTACTACATACTGCATGCGTGGTTGCTCTTCTCCATGCTGTTCATGATCATCCTCATCGACAGATACAGGTCGTTTGTGATATCCCTCATAATATCTGCCGGTGCGTGCATATATCAGACTTATCTTGCGGTCAGCCAGTATTTTGGTGCCCGCATTTTCTCGTTTCAGAAGAGAGTTTATTTCCGTAAGGCCTGGTGGGTCGCTACGGATTCTAAGAATACGGGACTTTTCCTGAGTTTCAGGTCATACAGGATAATGACATACATCAACATGCTCATCATCCTGATAGTCCTCATCATCTGCATCAGATATTCCCATACGATATTTAAGACCAGGTATTATGCATTTTTCGCTACGGTCGTCGCATACAGTCTTATAGAGGGACTGACCATACATTTTGCGCTGCCCATATGGATCGCATGTCTGCTGTACAATTTCATGGTCGTTTCCTGCCTGTATTATGTTGTGGCGTATGCTGACAGGGCGCTTAGAGAGTGGTCGCTTGACAGCTTTGCAAATGACATGAGTGACGGCCTTATCCTCTATGACAGGAATGATGATCTCATACATATCAATGACATGATCCGCAATACACTGGATAAAGAACTCGTAGAGGCTTTCGGCGACAAAAAGAAGCTCGATGCCTGGATCACAGCCCCGCAGAATTACGACAGGGCCAATGACGTCGTAGTATATGAGGGCAACGGCAGAAGGTATTATTTCAAGGTGAACATACGCGAACTCGGGGGACTGATGTCACAGATCGGAACTCTGTACATGCTTCATGATTCCACGGATACGATCATAAGGATCAATGCGATGAAGCAGGCTAATGAGGAGCTTGAGAGAGCCAATCACATGAAGTCGGATTTCCTCGCCAACATGAGCCATGAGATCCGTACACCGATGAATGCGGTGATAGGTATGGCCGAGATCGCCATGCGTGAGAAAGACATGTCCAGAACGACGGATTATCTTATGCAGATACAGAGCTCGGGACGCAATCTGCTTGGGATCATCAATGATATTCTCGATTATTCCAAGATCGAATCGGGCAAGATGGAGATCATCGAAGAGGACTATGAGCCTTTCACGGAACTGTCTGAGATAGCGAGCGTGCTCGGTACGAGGATAGGGGAAAAAGAGCTCGAACTGTTTGTACTGGTAAGCTCTAAGCTTCCGAAGGTCCTGCACGGTGATTCGATGAGGATAAGGCAGGTGCTCATTAATCTCGCCAACAATGCGATCAAATTCACGCCTCAGGGTAAGGTCCGTATAGAGATCACATGTGAGATGATCGCAAGCGATAAGATAAACATGACATTTCATGTGATCGATACCGGTATAGGCATTAAGAAAGACGACATAGACAAGCTGTTCGTAAGCTTCCAGCAGGTCAATTCGAGACGGAACAGATCTGTGGAAGGCACGGGCCTTGGACTTGCCATATCCAAGCGTTTGGTTGAGGCCATGAACGGACAGATAGGCGTAGAGAGCGAATACGGCAGAGGGTCAGATTTCTGGTTCACGATCCCTCAGATCGTAACGGATCCGGAGAATTCTCTTGAGATCGTGAGAGCAGAAGAGAAGCATGCGTTCATATTGTGCAGTGACAGGACGGTCATCGCGATATTCAATGAAGAGATGAGAAGATTCGGAGTTGACAGTAGTGTCATATCTTCGGCTTCCGACTATTCGCCCTCAGGCAAGAAGGATTATCTGTTCTTAACGGAACACGTATTTAATGGAGAGACAGAGACGATACTTAAGAAGTATCCGGAACTTAACGGGATCATTCTGGCCGATGCCTCATCGGAATTTGTATCCGATATCTCTAATCTGAAGATCATGCGCAGACCTGAGACTACGATGTCAATGGTACGTATGCTCAACGATCAATATGACGAGCCGAGGGGCATAGATGAGCAGAAGGACTTCAAGATCGACTTCACGGCGCCTGATGCAAGGATACTCGCGGTAGATGATAATGAAGTCAATCTGACCATAATCGAAGGCCTGTTGGCCCCGCTTAATATGACTTTGGACAAGGCATTAAACGGCAAAGATGCGATAAAGATGGCAACAGAGTGTGATTACGACATGATCCTCATGGATCATATGATGCCGGAGATCGACGGTGTGGATGCCACACGTGCCATAAGGACGACGACAGGCAGGGCAGATAAGCCTGTGATAATCGCTGTATCGGCCAATGTGATGGAAGAGGCAAGGCGATTGTTTGAATCCGCCGGAATGAATGATTTCGTTGCAAAACCGGTAGATCTTAAGTCGTTAGTTACAACGGTCAGAAAGTGGCTGCCGGCAGATAAGATCAAGGAAGACAAGGAGATCGCTCTTACAGAAAGCGGCGTTAAAGATCCTGAATACATGGTCAGATTACGCAGTGATATGCTGGATGTGGACACGGCGGTTGAGGTTCTGGGCTCTGCGCAGTTATACGACAGGATCGTGGAAGAATATTATAAGACCGGTGAAGATAAGTTAAACAGTATAAGAACAGCCTATACAAATGAAGACTGGAAGGATTATACTATTAGGGTGCATTCGCTCAAGAGCACGTCAAGACAGATAGGAGCCATGAAACTCGGTGATATGGCGGAGGAGCTTGAGAAGGCGGGAAATGCACTTGATATTGACAAGATAAGATCACAGACGGATGAACTGTTAAATGCCTATTCGCAACTGCTTATAGAATTATCTGAGACATATGCCACAGAGGCAGCCGATGATGCAGATAAGCCTCTTATCTCACGGGAAGAACTGGATGCGATCCTTGATGATCTGTGGAAGGCCTGTGATGAGCTGGATATGGATTCAATGGAGCGTGTGAGCAACAAGTTTAAGAAATACTCATATGAGGGCGAACTGGGCGGCTTTATCGAAGACATATATAAGGCCGTAAATGACATAGATACCGAGAGATGTACCGGGATCATAACAGCGATACGGGGAGTGAGATCATGACAAAAAAAATCTTGAAAAAAAGGATCATGGCTGCAGTCACAGCGATCACGATAGGTGCCTGTTTGCTTGCAGGATGCGGTAAGGACACGGCAGGAGACGGAGACGACAAGACGGGGGCATCCGCGCTTGCCGATACTGCAAAGGTAGACAATGCTATCAAGAATGCATCTGTGGCAGAGGATACCAACGGATATATATATACCGGAGAAGGTCCCATAACATCCGAGGGCGGAACGATCCGGATAATGGCGCAGAAGTCCAACTATTCAAATGTGGATATCACCAAGGCTCCGATAGTCCTTAAGGTATTTGAAGAAGCCGGGGTAGATGTGGAATGGGAGCTTTATGACTATGATAAGTATGCTTCGATAGCAGAGCCCATAATCAGTTCCGGAGAGACTGATGCCGATATAATCAAGGTTCCGGACAACGATCCCAATCAGGTGTTCATCAAGACCGGGCTCTTTGTTCCTTTGGATGAGTTCTTTGACTATATGCCCAATTATACCAGGTGGCTTTCTGAGAATCCCGTCGAAAAAGCTGAGCTTACGGCGGAAGACGGACATATATACTATGTTCCCGGACTTAATGTGGCCGATGACTATCAGCCGTGTCTGATGTATGATCAGGTGTGGCTTGACAAGGCCGGCATCAAGGCTCCGGCGACACTTGATGAGTTTACCGGGATGCTTAGGTATTTCAAGGAAAACGACATGAACGGCAACGGGGATCCGGACGATGAGATACCGATGTGTGTCATGAAGGAATTCCTTCCATATATGTTCGGCCCTGCATTCGGGCTCGATCTTGTGAGCGGTTTCCAGGCAGATGCTGACGGCAATGTCAGTTACGCCTATGCCGATTCCGAAAATTACAGGGAATATCTTGAGTACTTAAACGGGTTGTACGAAGAGGGACTCATAGATCCCGAGTTTACTACATGGGACAGAGATAAGGTGATAGATATCATCTCGCAGGATAAGACCGGTGTGGCCTTCGATTTCAGCTGGGCGATGTCCATGATGTATTCGAACGTGCTTCCTTATTATGACGGAACGGCTAAGACGGCCTTCGTGGGCGTACCGCCTCTTTCGGGCAAAAACGAGGGCTTCTATGTCGGCAGAAACTCCTTGTCAGGCATGTTCGGGGTGAACACCAATTCCTCTCAGATAGAGCTTGCTGTCAAATTCCTTGATTATGCGATGTCACCGCATTGTCAGGACTATTATCAGTGGGGTATAGAAGGAGAGAGTTATACGGTGGGTCCCGACGGCAGCAGGGCATATACCGAGAAGGGTAATGACAATGACTGGCTGCAGCAGTTCGGCATCAATCCCGCATTTGTCCTGCCGGCGGCACAGTCCGTGGAAGCTACGGATATCCTGGTCGCTGACTGGCATGCGAAGATCAATGCCGACCTGCGCAGTTACATAAGAGACCCCTGGCCCGAGATATATGCAACGAGCAAGGAGAGTGATACGGTCAACCTGTATATGCCTGATATCGCGCAGTATGTCGATGACAGCGCGCTGGATTTCATCACGGGCAAGACGGATATATCAGAAGGATTCGATCCTTATATAGATAAACTTAAGAGCCTGCATATCGACGAGGTGGTCGAGGTCAGACAGGCCCAGTACAACAGATACTTAAAGGCTTTGCAATAGAGCAGTAAATGATCTGCTACAGAGTGGAAGATATGAGCAAGAAATACGGAGCAAGTCCCATAAGGGACAGAAAAGACAATAAGGATAACAAAGACGGATATTACATGGATCATCCCTGTGATGAGGTGTTTACATGCAGTGTATGCGGCAGAGAGGTGCGCCCCGAGGGTGCGGCCTCAGATCATCGCAATCACTGCCCCAATTGCTTAAGCAGCCTCCATCTGGATGATATCCCGGGTGACAGATCGAGTGACTGCCACGGCGTGATGGAGCCTGTAGCAGTGTGGGTCAGAGACGGCGGAGAGTGGGCTCTGATACACAGATGTAAAAAGTGCGGGCATTTAAGCTCTAACAGAGTCGCAGCGGATGATAATCCCGTAAAGCTTATGTCGATAGCCATGAAACCGGTGGCCAATCCGCCGTTTCCCATAGAACGGATGCAGGATATGATGAAGGCCATGGGTATGCAGGAATAGAGGAAGAGATATGTCCGGATCAGGATTAAGATCAGGAACGACAGACATGACCGACGGCGGTGTTGTCGGTCATATAATAAGATTTGCCATTCCCATGCTCATCGGTAATCTTTTCCAGCAGTTTTACAATCTGGTGGATTCGGTCATAGTAGGCAGATATGTCGGTGCGGATGCACTGGCGGCAGTAGGGGCGACAGGGTCGGTCACCTTTCTTTTTTTTGCGCTCTGTAACGGAATAGGCAGCGGAGGCGGCATAGTCGCCAGCCAGAAGTTCGGATACGGCAATAAGGTCGCGGTTAAGAGGACGATAGCCAATACTGCATATGTCATGACGATCATGTCAGTAGTCGTCGGTACGATAGCTTATATGCTCACTGAGCCGCTTCTGGCTTTTCTTAATACGCCTGCAAGCATCATGCACGATTCCGTCAGCTATATGCATATGAACTGTATGGGGCTTCTGTTCGTGGCTTTGTATAACTATGCTTCGTCTATGTTAAGGGCGCTCGGAGACAGCAGGACACCTTTGTATTTCCTTGTGTTCAGCTGCCTTGTAAATGTGTTCTTAGACATATTCTTTGTTTATTATCTCGGTACGGGAGTGTTCGGCGCAGCATTGGCTACAGTCATCGCACAGTTCATCTCGGGGGCTGCCTGCCTTGGTTATGCGATACGTACCAATGAGTATTTCAGATTGTCGAGGGAAGATATGCTTCCCGATAAGGAGATAACGATCGCGACGATAAGACTTGGCGTTCCGTTGTCGCTGCAATTCTCGCTTATCGCGATATCATGCATGGCGCTTCAGAGAGTCGTCAACGGATACGGTCCCGTGGCTGTGGCGGCCTTTACCGCAACGAGCAGAGTGGAGCAGGTCATCCATCAGCCTTATCAGACACTGGGTGCGGCTCTGTCCACGTTTACGGGGCAGAATTACGGCGCCGGCAAGTACAAGAGAGTCGTTCAGGGACTTAAGAAGGGAATGATCATGATGATCGTATTCTCCGTCCTTATGCTCCCTCTTATGCAGTTTTGCGGCAGGCAGATCGTCAGCATATTCGTCGGAGATCCGGCGGTTATAGAAATGGGTGCCAGAGCCCTGCAGATATCCAGCTATTTCTACTTCGCACTCGGTACGATATACGTGTCCAGAGGTATACTGACAGGTGTGGGTGACGGGGTGTTCGCCCTGCAGAACGGTATAGTTGAGGTCATCGGAAGACTCATATTCCCGATCGCTTTTACCATGATACCCGTACTGGGTGTATGGGGGATCTGGTGGTCGACTGCCGCGACATGGATCATCAGCGGCGGTACGGCACTTATAAGATACAGGAACTACGGCAGGAGGATCGGCCTGACGAATAACATATAATACAGAGAATGGGGAAAGATATGGACGAGAGAGAACTCATTAAGATCAAAGATGAATGCGTGGCATGGATAAGGAAGTTCTTTGAGGACAACGGTCCGGGCTGTAATGCCGTGGTCGGGATATCGGGAGGTAAGGATTCTTCCGTGGCGGCGGCCATATGCGTGGAGGCGCTCGGAGCGGATCGCGTGATAGGCGTGCTGATGCCGAGCGGAGTGCAGCCTGATATAGACATGGCGCACAAGTTAGTCGATCACCTTGGCATAAGGCATTTCGTGATCAATATCGGTGATACGGTCGAAGCGTTAAAAAAAGCCGCGACTGAGGCTATGGACGGCGAACTGTCCGTGCAGTCCGTGACGAACATTCCGCCGAGGGTTCGAATGACGACTCTCTATGCCGTATCGCAGAGCAATAACGGAAGAGTGGTCAATACCTGTAATCTCTCGGAGGACTGGGTCGGATACTCTACAAGGTACGGTGACGCAGCAGGTGATTTTGCACCACTGTGCAGTCTTACGGTGCAGGAAGTCAAGGCTTTAGGCCGCATTTTAGGGCTTCCCGGAGTGCTGGTTGATAAGGTGCCGACAGACGGATTGTGCGGCAAGACGGATGAAGATAATCTCGGTTTTACGTATGAGGTATTGGACAGATATATAAGGACCGGCCAGATAGACGACCTTAAGACCAAGGAGCTTATCGATAAGAAGCATAAGACCAATCTGTTCAAGCTTCGTTATATGGATTGTTTTGATTCAGGTATAGAGGTCAAGGCCTGATACTGATATTTAGGCGGATCTGAGAGGTGTTCGTGAGATATGTTGGATAGTTTTGTTGTGGTAGGCACTCAGGTGCTCACACTTTTTATATTGATAGGCATAGGGTTTATATGCGGCAAACTTAAGCTTCTAACGAGGCCGGCGGTCAAGTCCGTCAATGACATAGTCATATACATTGTCAATCCCTGTCTGATAGTGAGCGCTTTTCAGAGAAAGTTCGAAGTGACGCTCCTGCACAATTTCCTTCTGGCGATAGCAGGGGCGCTCATTGGTCATGTGATCTGTCTTGTGATCGCGCTTTTGGTCTTTCGTAAGCAGGAGGAGGGTAAACGCAAGGTCTTAAGGTTTGCATCGATATTCTCTAACTGCGGGTTTATGGGGATACCGCTATTATCGGCATTGCTTGGCGCGGACGGAGTCTTCTACGGAGCGGCTTATCTTGTTGTGTTCAATCTGACTATCTGGTCTTACGGACAGTACATCATGGCGAAGGGGTCGGACGGATTTAAGACTAAGAAGGTGATCCTCAATCCGGGAGTCATAGCCGTGTGTATCGGACTGATATTCTTCTTTACCTCGACGTCTCTGCCGGAGATCATTATGATACCGGTTGACTATATGGCATCGCTCAATACGCCTGTTCCGATGCTCATAATCGGATATACGATGTCGAATTTTAAACTTAAGGATCTGATGGGAGGGATCGATGAACTCAAGGTGTATGTGATAAGACTTGTGGTCGGTCCGCTTCTGTTACTGGGAATACTTTATTCGATGGGCTTAAGAGGCATAGTCCTTACGGCGGTCATCGTGTCAGCCAGTGCGCCGACTGCGGCATTGACCACGATGTTTGCCATCAAATTCGGCTGTGATGAGGAGTTGAGTGCACGCATCGTATCGACATCCACGCTGATATCCATAGTGACGATGACGCTCATTGTCGGGCTGGCATCCTATATCGCCTGATAAGACGGCAGGTGAATGATCCGGTATTCGGAATAAGAACCGTCAGATATCTTCTGCAGAAGCGATCAATAATGCCATAAATGAACTCCCCTATAACTCAAACTGCTTAATCCTGCCTCTTATCTCCCCAGAAGAAGAGTGCAACGGTTCCCGGACCGGTATGAGATCCGATCACCGCACCGATGGGATATATCTCGACCTTGCCGTTGAGCTTGGTGAATCTCTCTTCGATGAGAGCTGCTTCCGCGGAAGCAGCTTCTAAACATTCGGAATTGCTGATATATACCTTGCCGTCATAGTCAAGACCGTTCTCTGCATGCTGCTCCATGAGCTCGACAGCTCTCTTGATGGCCTTGTGTGTGCCGCGGATCTTCTCGCGCGGTATCAGCTTGCCTTCGTAGTCGACATTGAGCATGGGGCAGATATTTAAGACATTGCCGACGAATCCGGCTGTCTTGGTCACACGGCCGCCCTTGATAAAGAAGGTGAGGTCAGATGAGAAGAACCAGTGATGAAGTCTTAACTTATTCTCCTCTGTCCATTCTACGAGTTCTTCTAAGCCCATTCCGCCTTTCTTAAGCTCATACATCTTGTCGATCAAAAGACCGTATCCGCTTGATGCGGCAAGCGAATCTATGACATAGATATTGGAATCGGGATATTCATACTTAAGCTCATCTCTTGCAACACAGGCTGAATTGTAGCTGCCTGATATACCGCTTGAGAGTGTTACGTGAAGAACGTCTCTGCCGCTCTTGATGATCTGCTCAAAGTACCTGATGTATTCGGCAACGGTGACCTGGCTGGTCTTGGAATCCTCGCCGGCAAGCATTCTGCGATACAATTCGGAAGGGCTTACACTCTTGCCGCAGTCATCCGAATACTCCGTATCACCCAGAGTAAAGTGGAAAGGGATATAGTTGATCTCCATTTCCTTAAATCTGTCTTCGTTAAGGTCTGCAGTAGAACAGCAGCTTAAGCAATAATCTCTCATATGTCGTACTCTCCCTGGCCTGATCTGCTCATATTAACGAATGCCTATAGCACTCATCCGCATGACCCCGCCTCTGTCATTATAGAATAAAAAGGAATAATTCTCAACTTTTTAAACTAAGGCTTTTTAAAATAAGGCCCTATGGGAAGAAGGCCTCATATATGCAAGAGCGATCGCTCTTAAAGATGCATAAGATCAGCCAAGACGGCTCTTTCTTACTTTTTCCTTAAATTTGCCAAAAATCCACCATTTAATAAGAAGATGTGGTATTATTAGAAACTGTGACATAAGACGATCCGCATGGAGGATCAGGCAACAAAACTAAGGAAGATAAAAGGGAAAAATGAAGAAGTTTACCGAATTTGTAAAAAAACACAAAAAAGGCCTGATAATACTGGCCGTGATACTGGTCATAGTCATCGTGATAGCGGTGCTCGTACACAGGACCAAGAAGAAGGCTGAGGATATGTTGGCAGGCATGGCACAGGAGACCTTTGTACTTGAGAAGCGTAATCTGGTCAAGTCCGTATCGAGCACCGGCAAGATAAGCAGTGCAGAGAAAAAGGACATCATCGTGGCAGAGCTTGCCAATACCAAGATTGCTTCGATCAACGTAAGCCTCGGTGACATGGTAAATGCAGGAGATATCCTCTGTACTCTCGACACCGAAGATATCGAGAGGAATCTGGAGAATGCCAGGACCGACCTTGCCATCTCGCAGAAGAAGACGGCAAACAGTATGGAGAATGAGGGCAGGAATCTGTACAATACACAGCTTGATGCCGTCCTTGATACCAACCGTAATCTCGAAGCCCTGGACAAGGCGCAGAGGATCTATGATACGGAACAGGGCGAGAAGGCTGAGGCATCGAGGATATACGATAAGGTCGAGAATATATATGAGGATTACTGGGATGAGGACCTGTACTATGAATATCAGGAAAAACTGATGCAGGTGAAAAAAGAATTGGAAGATTATACCGATTCTGAGGCAGCAGAAGAGGCTGATCCAAATGACAATATATATACAAGATATGAAGAACTTATAGATTTAAAGAATGATCTGAGCAACAAGATCGCCAACTTGGAGACTGCAAAAAACAAGATGGAAGGAGCCAAGTCGTCAACTGATGCTGCGGGCAAAAATCTCGACAGCGCGGAGGACAATCTCAAGAGCGCAAAGGAGAAGCAGGAGGACAACTACCGCAAGGATGTGAGCGGTGTAAAGAACGCTGAGAATAATTACGAGAACGCCAAACTTGACAGTACTGTCGCAAGCAGAACTTATGAGGACAATGTCCGCAAGTTTGAGAAGCAGCTTGAAAATGCCACTGTAAGAGCTCCTTTTAAGGGCCTTGTGACTGCGATCAATTTTGATCCGGGCGATACCTATAACGGACAGACACTCATAATGCTCGAAGATATGAGTACCTATATCATCGAGGCATCAGTCGACGAATATGACATCAGTCTTGTCAAAGTCGGCCAGAACGTGAAGTTTAAGACCAATGCTACGGGCGATGAAGAACTCGAAGCGGTAGTGACTGAGATAGCTCCGAGAGCGACCGTCGCAGCAGCAGCTAACGGAAGCGCCGCCGCAGCCGCTTCATCTGTTGCAAACTATGCGGTCAAGATGAAGATATTGTCTGACTGCAGCAACTTAAGGCTTGATATGACGGCCAAGGTCAACATCATCGTGGACAGTGCGGATAATGTATATGCGGTTCCTTTTGCGGCTGTTCAGACCGATGATGCAGGGGAGAAATACATAGAGATAGAGGATGACAGTGCGACTGAAGCATCCGCTCCGACTTTTGATAAAGAGGATATGAAGGATCCCGCCAAGCAGCAGGAGGCCATACAGGCAGCAATGAATGCGGCAGCAGGCAATGCGCCGACAAAGAGGATACCCGTGACTGTAGGCGTGGAGACCGACTACTATGTGGAGATCGAATCTCCCGAACTGTATGACGGAATGTCAGTCATAGTACCGTCATCAGGCGGCGGAATGGATGAACTCATGTCGATGATGGGTGCCATGGGAGGAATGTAAAGATGAGTGAAGTCAGTCCTTCCGGCATATATGTCAAAAGACCGGCCAAGATATCAAGAGATGCTTCGGTCTTAGCAGAGGGGACATCAGAAGATATAACAGAGATCCCGGACAGCCTTATCGGGGAAAACTGTGTCGATTCTGAGGGACGCAGGAGGATCATCGCCATGCGCGGTATCATCAAGCGATTCTATATAGGCACACCCAATGAGCTTACGGTCCTTAAGGGGATAGATCTGGATGTATATGAAGGTGAATTCATAGCCGTAGTCGGCGCTTCCGGCAGCGGCAAATCCACTCTCATGAATATCATAGGTTCACTGGACAGACCCACCGAGGGAAGATATATCCTTGATGACATAGATGTCTCCAAGTCCAGGGATGCCGAGCTGTCGGGAATAAGAAACAGAAAGATCGGATTCGTTTTCCAGACATACAATCTCATAGCCAAGACAAATGCGATCAAGAATATAGAGATGCCAATGCTCTATGCGGGCAAGGGGCTTAAGGAGCGTACTGCCAGAGCCGAGGAATTGCTCGCCTTGGTCGGAATGGAAGACCGTATGCATCATCTGCCCGAAGAACTGTCGGGCGGACAGAAGCAGAGAGTTGCGATAGCAAGAGCCATGGCAAACGATCCCGCGATCATCCTTGCGGATGAACCTACGGGTGCGCTGGATTCATCAACAGGCCGTATGGTCATGGATATATTCCATAAGCTCCATAAGGAACAGGGCAAGACGATAATCTTAATAACTCATTCACCGGAACTTGCCGAAGAATGCGAGAGGATAATCACGATCAAAGACGGTGAGATCACCGGTCAGCGTAAGGGGAAGGGGGTGTCGCCGGATGATGCTGCTTGAGAATATCAGGCTTGCACTGACAGGCTTAAAAGCCAATAAGATGCGTGCGTTGCTCACAATGCTCGGTATCATCATAGGTATCGCCTCTGTCATAGCGATCATGACTGTCGGTAATTCCCTGACAGCGGAACTTAACAATGAATTTGCATCCATGGGTGCATCCAATATAGAGGTCCTCATCACACGTAAGATCAATGAAGAGGATATGGATGACAGCGGCAACTATTATACGGACACATCCCGTATGAGGGCTCCGACAGATGATGACTTCATGAGTTCGGATATGATAGAAGCATATCTGGAAGCATACGATGACAAGATCGAAGCCATCGCCGCTCAGGAAGGACTCGGAGCTACACAGGTCAAGGACGGCAATCTCTATGCCAATGTCGGCGTTGCAGGAGTCAATCTCGGACAGCTGCACATAGACAAGAAGGAAGCGATAGCCGGAAGAGTGTTCTCTGAGAGAGAACTCTTAGACGGGGCCAAGGTCTGCATGGTTTCTGACAAGTTTGTCAACAACATGTTTGCCGGAGATAATGAAGCTGCTATAGGACAGGATGCGCATTTTGAGTTAAACGGCAAGAACTATACATTCAATATCATCGGTGTGTATGAATATAAGCAGGATTCTTTTTCGTTTGAGATGGTAGCTGAGAAGGATATAAACACTACGATGTACATCCCGATAAGGACTGCCAAAGCGATCTCTCACACATCCAACTACGCGGAGTTTTCGGTGGTCGGTGCGCAGGGGATAGACGTCAATGCTTTTGTATCTGAGACGCAGGATTTTTTTAACAGATATTACGAGCGCAACAGGGACTTCGAAGTGATGGCGTATTCACTAAGCAGCTACATGGAGGAACTGACTTCCGTCATGAGTGCGACGACGCTTGCGATCTCTGTCATCGCCGGTATCGCGCTCCTTGTAGGCGGCATAGGTGTCATGAACATCATGCTCGTGTCGATCACGGAACGCACGAGAGAGATCGGTACGCGTAAGGCGCTTGGAGCTCCGAACAGTTCGATCAGGATGCAGTTTATCGTTGAATCCATAGTGATCTGTCTGATCGGTGGTATAATAGGGATGATCCTAGGAGTGCTGATGGGATATGGCGGAACTAAGCTGATACAGTCGACCGCGTTTGAGGTGTCCGTTAAGAGCATAG
>CAMNDJ010000039.1 GCA_946535225.1 uncultured Lachnospiraceae bacterium | reverse complement strand
TCATACTCATCGTAATTATCATATTCTTCGTAGTCTGAATATGCATCATCATCTCTGTCATAATATTCCGGGTCATCATCATAGGACTCATCATCATAGCCCCCGTCGTCTCTTCCGTGATCGGTATGTACGGAATCGGCAGTTTTTTGTTTCCTGACAAACAGCCTGATGAATCTGGTATGAAAAACTATGAATATCGCGATGACTAAGAAGATATGCGCAAAGAAGGTGCTGACTAAGACTCCGTTACTGCGAAGCAGATATTTGGATGTAAAACCGTAAAGACACATAACGGCTGTATTGGCCAGTCCCAGCAGTAAGAGCGGGATATTGTGTGAGGCGTTGCGTATCGTCGTGACAAAGTCTGTAAAAGACGAATCAAAATATGCGTAACGTCCCACCATAAGTCCGAGGAAATAAATGATAAACCCGTCATAATTGTTGTTCTCATATATGAACTTGATATATACGAAGATGAGGATGATATATAGCATACCGATCAGACGTACTGAGCCTTTCTCGGTGGTCGTAACGTTCTTAAGAGGAATGAGGATGCGGTCGAAGATAGAGTTGATGACACAGGATAAGATGATCATCACGAGCAAGAGCATATCGGAATGCGCTGCCCAGAAGTCATGGAAGGTACCTTCCGTTACGAATCTCTCGATAAGATAGTAGGCGGATAAAAAAGACAGGATCGAGGTCGCGGAGAATATCATCTCGTAGTAACGCTCGGTCAGATTGGTCGCACGCTTATTGAAGGCACGCTTTTTAGCTGCCTTGGTCTTGCCTTTGGCACCAAGCGATGATGCAAGGATTATGATGAGTACCGATACAACGGTACAGGCGATGGCTAAGCCTAAGAATGTGAGCATCCTGCCCGGTACTATATAGTGATCAAGATATTCCGAAAAAGTCATATTCTCCCCTTTGTGTTCGTCTGTCTGCTCTGAAAAGTCATATGCAGATTATATGCAAATCGCCTGCTTTTTTCAAGTATCGGACAAAGCGGTGCAAGTGCATATGGGAAAATGTCAAAAAAGACTGCCGAAGTGTCGACTGATAAGTGTCTATAACAGGATGAAAGATATTCCAAAATGGTCATATTTATGATAAAATCTACAGATATATCGGGTCAAAAAGGAGACTAGACATGGCAGACAGACCAATCAGCAGAAAAAAGAACGTGACAGACGGCGGAGCAGGTGTTCATAAGCGGGGAGAAGGCTTAAGTACAGGACCCGTCGGAAGCGGACATATACCGGGAAGCGGCAGCACAGGCACCGGATCGGATACAAATGTGACAAGGGGCGGCGGAAGAGGCCCCATGTTGTTCGTTATAATAGCGATAGTATTGCTGCTCGGCGGAGGAGGAGGACTGAGTTCGCTCCTTGGCGGAGGAACGGAAACGGACTTTGAGGCACCTCAGACACAGAACCAGGTGCAGACAGCGCCGTCATCCGGATCGCTTCAGTCAGGCGGGGCGTCGCTTCTTGGCAGTTTGCTCGGCGGAGGAAGCGCATATTCCGGCGGGCAGGCGGCTGCATGGAGCGGACAGGCCAATACGGGCGTACTTGATACGTCTGTCGTAAGCTCGGCAAGAGATAAGAGGACACATATAAAGGGTAACGGAGAAGACACCGTAACCATCATGGTCTATATGTGCGGGACCGACCTTGAGAGCAGATCGGCCATGGCATCGAAGGATCTTCAGGAGATGCTTGGCGCAGGAATAGGAGATAAGGTCAATCTCATCATATATACGGGCGGGTGTAAGAAGTGGCAGAACAATGTGATATCTGGTTCCGTCAATCAGATATATCAGGTTAAGGGATCTAACCTTGTATGCCTCGAGAGCAATATGGGACAGGCTGCAATGACCTCTCCGGATACTTTGACGGGATTCATTAAGTACGCAAAAAGCAATTTCCCTGCTGACAGATACGACCTCATCATGTGGGATCACGGTGGCGGCTCTATCAGCGGATACGGCTATGACGAGAAGTACGCGTCAGCCGGTTCGATGAATCTGTCACAGATAAATAAGGCACTTAAGGCAGCAGGTACGGAATTTGACTTCGTCGGATTCGATGCCTGCCTTATGGCTACGGTGGAGACGGCGCTGGTAGTTGCCAATTACAGCGATTATCTTATCGCATCAGAAGAGACTGAACCCGGGATCGGCTGGGATTATACCGACTGGCTTAGGGCTCTTAATGCCAATACATCGATGCCTACCACGGAGATAGGTAAGAACATAATAGATACGTTCACGTCTGCGTGTGCGCAGAGTGCACAGGGACAGAAGACGACATTGTCGCTGATAGATCTGGCTGAGCTTCAGGCTACCGTACCTTCAGAACTTGCATCATTCTCTAAGGATACATCGGATATGATCGCCAATAAGGAGTACAAGACTGTCGCAAGCGCGAGAGGAAATACAAGGGAATTTGCGACATCGTCCAAGATCGATCAGGTAGACTTGATAGATTTTGCCAAAAGGATAGGGACGGATGAAGGCAATGCACTCGCGGATGCGCTGCTCGGATGCGTTAAGTACAACAGGACCGGCAGCAGCATGACAAATGCCTACGGTCTGTCCATATATTTCCCGTATAAGAAGACATCCAAGGTTGACAGTATGGTGGATACCTATACAGCAATAGGCATGGATGAGGATTATACCAAGTGTATCCAGAGTTTTGCGTCCATGGAGGTGGCAGGTCAGGTGGCAGCAGGCGGAACATCGTCACCTGCAGGGTCTTTGTTCGGCGATATTACGGTATCGGGCTCCACGGGATCGTCACTTGATTCCGCTGCCATGATAGGACAGCTGCTCACAAGCTTTATGGGAAGTGACTTCTCATCTGTAGCAGGACTTACTTCTTCCAATACTTCGTTCTTAGGAAGAAGTCTTGATATAGACGCCGCATCAGAATATATAGCGGCCAATCACTTCGATCCTTCGGCCATAATCTGGACGGCCAATGAATACGGTGATTCTGTCATCTCGATGTCCGAAGATCAGTGGGCTATGATAGAAGATGTGGAGCTCAATGCCTTCTATGATGACGGCGAAGGTTATGTGGACCTTGGGCTTGACAATGTATTTGAATTCGATGATGCAGACAACCTCCTAGCTCCGACCGACAGGACATGGATATCGATAGAGGGACAGCCTGTTGCCTACTATCACATAGATACTCAGGGAACGGATGATGATTATATCATCACCGGCAGGGTCCCCTGTTATCTTAACGGTGTCAGATGCGATCTGATACTCGTGTTCACATCCGAGGATGAAGACGGTTATATAGCGGGAGCAAGATTTGACTACGTGGAAGGTGAGACGGATACGATAGCCAAGAACATGACAGAGCTTGATCCGGGAGATAAGATCGACTTTGTCTGTGACTATTATGATTATGACAAGAACTATTCCGACAGCTATTATCTGGGTGATGAACTCATAGTTGATAAGGATATGAAGGACATGCTCATAAGCAATACGGATGTGGGTGAGGGCACCGTGCTCATGACATACAGATTTGTTGACATCTACGGAAGAGAGTACTGGACTGCACCGCTGAAATACTAGTTGTTCAAAGTGGGGATTCTGAATGGCGAATTGGATCATTGTAGTTGATGATGATGTTTTTAATCTTAAGGCGGCAGGGAGTATATTAAGCGGAGCCAACATGCGTGTTACGGCTCTGCGTTCGGGTCCTGCTCTGCTTGAGTATGTTGAGAAGAACGGAACACCGGATCTGATACTTTTGGATATCATGATGCCGGAGATGGACGGCTTCGAGACACTTGAGAAATACAGGGAAAAAGAGAAAGAACTTGGCTCTGCCGAGAAGCCCGTCATATTCCTGACTGCGGAAGATGATGTGGCTCTGGAGCGCAAGGGCTTGGAGACCGGAGTATCGGATTATATCAAGAAACCGCTTGATTCCGATATTCTTATCAAGCGTGTCCGGAAAGTGCTCAATATCTTCGATCAGATGAACAAATACGAGACCGAAGCAGAGCATGACAGTTTGACCGGACTCTATAATAAGGCGACCGCTACAGAGAAGATCGCCGCAACATGTCTTACGGCAAGAGGATATCTCCTTGTCATCGATCTGGATTCTTTCAAACTCGTGAACGATATCTACGGCCATGATATGGGCGATAAGGTGCTCATTGAGTTCGCCGGTCTGTTGAAGAAGAACATAAAACACAAGAATATCTTAGGCAGGATAGGCGGAGATGAATTCCTGGTATTTACGGAGGGATATGAGCTGTCCGAACTCAAGGAATTTGCTGAGACTCTGAATAACGGAATAGTAGAGCTGACTAAGGGACTCGTGGGCGATCAACTGTCCATACCCATAGGTGTATCCATAGGTGCGGTAGCTGTACCCGAGATGGGGATCGACTTCTCGGAGCTGTTCCGTATGGCTGATAAAGCACTGTATATCGTCAAGAATGACGGAAAACACGGATATGAGGTCTATACCGCAAGTACCAAGGATATGTTGTCGGATATGCCGGATGATATCAATCTCAAGACCCTCTCACATATACTTGAGGAGCGTAATATCCCACAGAATGCCATGTGGATGGGCAAGGAAGCATTCGGTAACATATACAGATATATGATCCGTTATATGGACAGATACAGCGGGACTGCATATAAGCTTCTTTATAACATCAGATTCAGAAAGACGAATATAAGCGAAGAGGTGAGTGAGGATGTCATTGATCATGTAAGGGAACTGCTCCAGAATTCTCTGCGCAACAGTGATATCATGATGCAGGTCGGAGCCAATCATTTCTTTCTGCTGCTACCGGAGATAAGCGAATACAATGCCTCAAGAGTTGCCGAGAGGATAGGCAGATCATGGCAGGCTGATGAATACAATGAACTGGCAGAATTAAATGTCGAGATGGACAGCATCAAGAACGATCTGCATGATAATCCGTACAGGAGAAAGAGAGAGGCCCAGTGGGTCGTAGTCGTGGATGATGACAAGACCAATCTCCTGCTCATAGGAAATATCTTAAGCCGTGATAATCTAAGAGTCACTGCTCTGCAGTCAGGACGGGCTTTCCTTGAGTTCATGAAGGACAACAGACCCGATCTCATACTTCTTGATATCAATATGCCGGATATGGACGGTTTCGAAGCATACAGCCGCTTAAGAGAGAATATCAGTGAGGCGGCCAAGATCCCGGTCATCTTCCTTACGGCTGATGAGAATGAAGAGACTGAGACCAAGGGGCTTGAGCTTGGTGCGATGGATTTTGTCAGAAAGCCTCTCGTACCGGGCAATCTCGTGCTCAGAGTCAGACACACACTTGAACTTGTGAAGCTTCAGAATCATCTGATCGATGAGGTGGAGCGCAAGACAGAAGAGAACATAAGTCTGTCCGTCAATATCGTCAAGGCACTGGCAGAAGCCATAGATGCCAAAGATACATATACTAACGGTCATTCCGGCAGAGTGGCTGAATATACGAGACAGATCGCCAGTCGATATGGCTATGCTAATGACAAACTGGATGATATTTACATGATGGGGCTTCTTCATGATGTGGGCAAGATCGGCATACCCGATGCCATAATCAACAAACCGACCAGGCTCAGTGAAGAGGAATTCGAAGTCATCAAGACTCATCCCGTTATGGGAGCCAGGATACTTAAGAGCATATCCGAGATGCCTGCACTTTCCATGGGTGCGAGATGGCATCATGAGAGATACGACGGCGCCGGTTATCCGGACGGCCTTAAGGGTGAGGATATCCCGGAGGAAGCAAGGATAATTGCCGTAGCGGATGCATATGATGCGATGAGCAGCAGAAGAAGCTACAGGGAAGCCCTGTCCCAGGATATCGTTAAGAGCGAGATCATCAAGGGACGAGGGACTCAGTTCGATCCGAAGTTTGCGGACATAATGCTTCAGATGATCGAAGAAGATAAAGAGTATTCGATGAGGGAGATGTAAGACAATGGATAATAAGCTCGAACAAAACGAACTGTTCAAAAGCTCACATCTGATGATCCTCAATATGTTCTCCATTCTCGGAATACTGCTCATAGGTGAAGCGTTGCTCCTTAAGTGGGAACTGTGGGCAGTGATACTTATAGGTATATCGATCATCCTAAGCTGGGTATTGCACATCCGTCAGAGTCTTGCGCCGGGCGCCAGACTCTGGATATATTCATTCCTGATGATGGGGACATACTTCTTTTACGGGGCGCATGAGACAAGCACCTTTGACCTGTCCGTAGTGATCATAACGATCATCACAGTGTATACCGTGACGGGCAAGAAGAACATGATCACTCTGTGTCAGATCACTTTCTACATAACATTCGCTTATGAGATCATCCACATGATATATAACGGAACGGAGTTTACCGATCTTGTCATAAGCAGATCGCTGTTACATATCGCTCTTGTGACAGCTGTGAGTTTCGTTGCCAAGACCATTATCGAGAAATGGAGCAAGGTGCTGCTTCGCTCTGCCGATGAGATAGCAATCCTCAAGGAATCGACAGGGAGACTCAATGATTTCCTGGCAAATATCTCTCATGAGCTCCGTACGCCTGTCAATGCCGTGGTCGGACTCACTGGCATATGCATAGACAGGGAAAAGGATGAGACCATTAAGAAGGACCTCTTATCCATAGAAGAAGCCGGTCAGCGTGTAGGTGAGCAGATAAGCGATATCCTCGACTATTCGGAGATAGATATGCGCAAACTCGCCGTCAGCAATGAGGATTATATGCTCTCATCCGTTCTTAACGATCTGGTGACGCAGCTGACTCCGTACAAGCGCTCCGATATAGAACTCGTCATAGATGTGGACGCCAATCTTCCTTCAGTCTTAAATACGGATGTATCCAAGCTTAAGAAGATACTGTGGCATCTGATAGTCAACGGACTTAAATATACTAAAGAGGGCGGAGTGTATGTTCATATCACATCTGCTCCGAGGGAATACGGCATCAATCTGTGCATTGAAGTCACGGACACCGGCATAGGAATGAGCGAGGAGCAGATAGAGCGGATATTCGACCGCTTCTATCAGGCTGATTCGGGCAGGAGCCGCGCGGGCAGAGGCTTGGGCCTTGGCCTTACCATAGTCAACGGATTCGTTCAGGCCATGGACGGATTCTTAACGATCGAGAGCGAACAAGACAACGGAACGACCGTCAGGATAAGTATCCCTCAGAGAGTTGTAGACGATTCCAACTGCATGGCTGTAGAGAATCCTGAGAAACTCAATCTCGGTGCATACCTGCACTTCGAGAAGTTTAACAACCCTCATGTCAGGGTATTCTACAATGCCATGGTGAAGGATATAGTTCAGGGACTGCGAGTCACGATGCACAGAGTGGACAATCTGGACGGACTGAAGAAACTTGCAGCCGGAATGGAGTTTACGCACTTATTCGTGGGTAAAGAAGAGTATGAGGAAGATCCTGAGTTCATGGAGAGTCTGGCTAAGAAGACGATAGTTGCTGTCGTTGCGGATGATGAATTCGTTCTGCCGCCTTCTTCAAAGTCCAGGATAATGCGCAAACCCTTCTTCTGCTTCCCTGTGATCGCCGTGCTAAACACGAATCCCAGAGAGGAGATCAAGGCCGAAGGCAGGATGTACTGTAACGGAGTCAGGGCCCTCGTCGTCGATGATGAGCCTATGAACCTCACGGTAGCCATGGGCATATTCAGACAGTACGGCATGACAGTGGAGACTGCAGCATCGGGTCAGGAAGCTATAGAGATGTGCCGCAACAATGAATATGACATAGTCTTCATGGATCACATGATGCCCGTGATGGACGGTGTGGAGGCCATGAAGAGGATAAGGAGCGAATGGGGACGCGACAAGAACAAATCCTACGACACGCCGATCGTTGCGCTCACTGCCAATACCGTCAGCACCGCCAAAGAGATGTTCCTAAGAGAGGGCTTTGACGGATTCATAGGCAAGCCAGTGGATATAGCGGAACTGGAGCGCGTGCTCAAGAAAGTACTGCCCAAATCCGTGTTCTCCGATATACCTGACAGTAATGCAGGAGAAACTGCTTCAGAGGATAAAAAAAACGAAGGCGATTTAAGGAACGGCTCTTTAGATGTATCGGCATCCGGGGCGAACCGTCTGGAACTGTTGAACCGGCTTGGGGTGGATACCAAGGCGGGACTTCTGTACAGTCAGAATGATGAGGAATTCTATTTCACTCTTCTTAAACAGTTCCTTGCTGATGCTGATGAGAAAAGGAATAATGCGGAAAAATACAAGGCAAGCGGTGATCTTGGCAATTATGCGATAACAGTCCATTCGCTTAAGAGTACATCCAAACTCATAGGGGCAGTTTCGCTGTCTGAGAGCGCCAGGGAACTTGAAAATGCCGCCAAGGAAGGTGACATGGATGTCATAAACAGATCACATGACAGTACTATGGCCGAGTATAAGAGATTATCCTATGGGATCGGAGAGATATTCGGGTCATTATCCGACGGGTCCGATGCAAGCAAAGAAAATGAAGGGGAAGAACGCATGGAATTCATCCCGGATGAGGATATATTCGAGTTCTCGCCGAAAGGAGGAAATGAATGAGAGATAAGTTCAGACATTTCTTCGATGAATTATTCGATCCGCAGAAAGATTTCAAGGAGCGGATGTTCGTACTGATGACGATCATAGCCATCGGTTCTGTGTTCATTGCCTTTTTGGGTGATCTGGTAACGGGAGAGAATGAAGCCGAGACGATAGGTCTTGGCATAATGGTATTGCTCTCGCTCATAGTGGCAGTCCTGTCGGTAAAATACAAGAAGATGAAGATAGGCGGAGTGCTGATCGCCATGGGAATAGTGTTCGGTGCGCTTCCGATAACATTCTTCTTCGGAGGAGGCCTCACAGGAGGTTCTATGTTCTGGGTGGCTGTCTGCTATCTGTATATCGGTCTGTTGCTGGATAATCCGGCCAGAAGGATCATGTTCGCTCTTCTTACAGTAGTGGTAGTAGGTGAGTATGTCCTGGCTTTTGTGGACAAGGATCTGATAACACAGCACAGTTACAGGATGTGGTATATAGATACGGGAATATCGGTAGTGCTTGTCGGTTTCGTGGTCTATACGATGGTATGGTTCCAGAACAAACTCTTCGAGACAGAGACTAAGAAGACGATGGAACAGGCCAAGGAGATCGAGGAACTGAACAAATCTCAGAACAGATTCTTCTCGAGCATGAGTCATGAGATACGTACTCCCATCAATACGATCATCGGATTAAATGAGATGATCTTAAGAGAGAACGCTTCCGAAGAGATAAATGAGAATGCCGCCAATATCCAGGCGGCAAGTAAGATGCTTCTCTCGCTCATCAATGATATCTTGGACATGTCCAAATTCGAGTCGGGACAGATGGAACTGACTCCGATAGCATATCATACGGGTGACATGTTGTCTGATGTAGTCGGAATGCTGTGGCTAAAGGCCAAGGAAAAGAATCTTGATTTCACGGTGGATGTTTCGCCTGATCTGCCTGAGAGTCTGTTGGGGGATGAAGTGAGGATCAAACAGGTTCTCTTAAATGTCTTAAACAATGCGATCAAGTATACAAGAGAAGGTTCAGTCAGGCTGCAGATCCAGTGTGAGCGTAAGGGCGATATTGCAAATGTCACGTATTCGGTAAGTGATACCGGTATCGGCATCAAGAAGGAGAGCATTCCTTATCTGTTCACGGCTTTTAAGAGAGTTGATGCGGATAAGAACAGATATATCGAAGGAACAGGCTTAGGTCTGTCCATCGTTAAGCAGCTTGTAGATCTCATGGGCGGTAAGATAACCGTCAACAGTGTATATACCAAAGGCAGTACCTTTATCATCGAATTGCCTCAGAAGATAGTCAATGACAGTAATGTGGGAGAGATCTACGTAAGAGGCGCGGGCAGAGGCAATCATGCGGAATACGTCAAGAGCTTTGAAGCACCTGAGGCCAGAGTGCTTATCGTGGATGATACCAAAGCCAATCTTTTAGTTGTTGAGAAACTGTTAAAGGAAACGGGCGTACAGATCGACACTGCCATAAGCGGAAGAGAAGCTTTGCAGAAGACATTCAACTCAAATTATCATGTGATATTCATGGATCATCTGATGCCCGAGATGGACGGTATAGAGTGTCTCAATAAGATCAGGACCCAGAACGGAGGGCTGTGTAAGGAATCCAAGATAGTGGCACTTACCGCCAATGCCGGGAGCGATATGGAGAGTTTCTATGCAAGGGAAGGCTTCGACGGATATCTGTTAAAACCCATAAGCGGACAGACGTTAGAACGTGAACTCTACAGATTGTTACCCAAGGATATAGTGATAGTCACCGGGACCGATGATATGCTCGCAGAGGAGAGTATGTCATGGATAAGGGAACACCGGAAGAAGGCCGCTACTCTTATAACGACGGAGAGCGTTGCCGATATACCTAAAGCACTGCTCGAGGAGTACAATATCGCGACCCTGCCGCATATGGTCATGACATCTAAGGGGACATTCAGGGACGGAGTTGAGATAGAGGCCAGAGGTCTCCTGTCATATATGGATTCAGGGCTAGGGAATGCCGAGACCCGTGCACCGGGTGTAGGTGAGCATGAGGCGTTTTTTGCAGAGCAGTTGCAGAAAGCCAACAATATCATACACATATCCATATCGAGCAAGGTTGAACACAGCGGATGCTTGACCGCCAAGGAAGCGGCAGCCAATTTCGACAATGTATTTGTGGTAGACACGGAACATCTGTCGAGCGGTCAGGGAATAATGGCTATCGAGGCGGCCAGGATGGCAGCATCAGGAATGCCTGTGGATGAGATCTTAGAGAAACTCGAGAAGATGAAGAGTCACGTGTATACGAGTTTCATAGTAGATACGCTGGATTACTTAAGCAGGGCCAATCAGATAGGACCTAAGATCGCGAGGATATCCAATGCTCTTATGATCCATCCCGTACTGGCACTTCAGAAGGGTAAGATGGTGGTATACTGGATATTCTTCGGAACAAGGGAAAGAGCCTGGGAGCATTATGTCAGACAGGCATTCAAGGTTCCGGGCAGGATCGACGATAACATGCTCTTTGTCACTTATGTCGGAATGACACAGAAGGAACTGGATGAAGTGGAGCGTATGATAAGGCGACGGAAGGAATTTAAGAACATCTATTTCCAGAAGGCTTCGCCTGCTATCGCGGTTAACTGCGGCCCCGGTACCTTCGGATTGCTGTTTAAGACCATGGATAGTGACAGAAATTGAAAAACTTGCGGTCAGTGTTGAGCGGATTGCGTGATAAATGCAAGGCTATGGTCATCTTATTGCATAAGTTGTAGTATTGTTTACAGGATCCCGGAATTTAAGGAACGAGGGATCCTGTTATGAATGGAGAAGATATGAATGAATTATTAAACAGGATACACGATATCGGAATAGTACCGGTGATAGCCATTGATGATGCATCAAAGGCAGTTCCGCTTGCTAAGGCACTGTCGGATGGCGGACTTGCGGCTGCCGAGGTCACATTCAGGACAGAGGCTGCGGCTGAAGCGATCGAAGCGATAGTGTCTGAGGTTCCGGATATGATCGTGGGTGCCGGTACGGTACTGACGAAGGAACAGGCGGATTCGGCGATAGAAGCGGGAGCAAAGTTTATAGTAAGTCCCGGTTTTAACCCGGAGATAACAAGATATGTTCTTGATAAGGGGGTATGCATGATGCCGGGTACAGCCACGGCGGGAGAGATGGAGCAGGCCATGGCCATGGGGCTTACTGCAGTCAAGTTCTTCCCTGCGGAGTTAAACGGCGGTATAGAGAAGCTTAAGGCACTGGCAGGTCCTTATAAAAATCTTAAATGGATGCCTACAGGCGGGATCAATACATCCAATCTGGCTGCATATATGAGTTTCTCACAGATACTCGCCTGCGGCGGGACGTGGATGGTCAAGAAGGAACTCATCGAGGGTGAGTGCTATGACGAGATCACTGCTATCTGCAAGGCGGCAGTTAAGAAGATGCTCGGATTTGAATTAAGGCATATAGGCATCAACATGGAGAATAAGGAAGAAGCCTATAAGCTTGCGGCAACTATTAGTTCGATATTTGACATGGATCAGCGATTCGCTGAGAAGTCGGTATTTGTCGGAGACGGATTCGAAGTCATGAATTTCATGGACAGAGGTACCAACGGACATTTAGCTATCGCGACCAATGACGTGGACAGGGCGGTATATCATCTTGGCAGGCGCGGTGTGACGTTCGATGAGAGCAGCAGACTGAGTGATGATAAGGGCACAAGGTTCATATACATAGACGGAGAATTCGGAGGATTCCCCATACACCTTGTAAGGAAGTAGACCGGGAAAAGCCGGCAGAGATGACACGATATAATTTGACAGAAAGTGGATTATTATGAGCAGAGTGGTTACATTCGGTGAGATCATGTTAAGACTCTCACCCAACGGATATTACAGATTTTTTCAGGATGATCAGTTACAGGCTACATTTGGCGGAGGAGAGGCCAATGTTTCGGTGTCCCTGGCTAACTACGGGATAGATTCCGCATTTGTCACCAAGCTTCCTGAACACGCGATTGGGCAGGGCGCAGTTAACAGCCTGAGGAGCTTTGGCGTGGATACTTCGCTTATTGTCAGAGGCGGTGACAGGATCGGTATCTATTACATGGAGAAGGGCGCTTCCCAGAGAGGGAGCGTTTGCATATATGACAGAGCACATTCTGCGATTCAGGAGTCTGCCCCGTCTGATTTTGACTGGGATAAGATCTTTGAAGGCGCGGACTGGTTCCATTTTACGGGAATAACTCCGGCACTTGGGCAGAATCTTGTAAATATTTGCGAGGATGCATGCAAGGCAGCCAAAGCCAAGGGCGTTAAGATAAGTTGCGACCTTAATTACAGGGGCAAGCTCTGGACCAGGGAGCAGGCCCGGGAGGCAATGACCCGTCTCTGTAAATACGTGGATGTTTGTATATCCAATGAAGAGGATGCCAAGGATGTGTTCGGAATAGAGGCAGAGGATACGGATATCTACGGCGGCAAACTCAATAATGAGGGATATAAGTCAGTGGCTAAGCAGCTGGCAGACAAATTCGGGTTTGAGAAGGTGGCCATCACACTCAGAACATCGATATCGGCCAGTGACAATGACTGGCAGGGTATGCTCTATGACGGAACAGATTACTGTTTTTCCAAGCAGTACCACCTTCACATAGTGGACAGAGTGGGCGGCGGAGACAGCTTCGGCGGCGGGCTCATATATTCGCTCCTAAACGGATATACAACTCAGGATGCAATAGAGTTTGCGGTGGCCGCATCGGCGCTCAAGCATTCCATAGAGGGTGACTTTAACCGTGTGACCGTGGATGAAGTTAAGAAACTGGCCGGAGGAGATGCTTCGGGAAGAGTGCAGAGATAGCACATGGAGGGCGCAGGGATTGTGCCCGGTCAGGATGAGGCAATGGATCTGACAAAGGATCAGGATGATAATGAAGAAGTTTTTGGATGACGATTTCTTACTGAATAATGATACGGCGAAACATCTGTACAATGACTATGCTAAGGATCTGCCGATAATCGACTATCACTGTCATCTCTCACCTAAGGAGATATATGAGGATGTGAGATTTGACAGCCTGGGAGATGTGTGGTTCGGCGGTAAGCAGGCAGACGGGACTTATGCGGGTGACCACTATAAATGGAGACTCATGCGCTCAAACGGTATGAGCGAAGACATGGTTACTGGAAGAGATGATGAGTATAAGCGCTTTGAGGGTTTTGTCGACACTTTGTCTTTGGCTGTCGGTAATCCGATGTATCACTGGTGTCATCTGGAGCTTAAGAAGTATTTCGGGATCGATGAACCCTTAAATCCTGCCAATCGTAAGGCCGTGTGGGATAAGTGCAACGAAATGTTAAAGAACGATCCAACGCTTAGCGCAAGAGGACTGATAAGAAAGAGTAATGCAGAATATATAGGTACCACTGACGATCCGACAGACAGTCTTGAGTGGCATGAAAAGATCGCTGCAGATGAGAGCATAGATTTTATCGTAAGACCGTCCTTCAGGCCTGATAAGGCCATCAATATACAGAAACCGGAATTTATGGATTATATCGGCAAACTTGCCTCTGTTACGGGCAAAGAGAGCCTTGATACCGTGCAGGATGTTATTGATGCTCTGCAAAGCAGGATCGAATTCTTCGTATCCCGCGGTTGTGTAGCCTCGGATCACGGTCTTGACTATGTGCCATTTAGAATGATGCCCGGTGAAGCGGTCGATGCGGCCTATAAGAAGGCTTTGAGGGGTGAGAAACTGACTGTGGAAGAGATCGAGGGTTATCAGACTAAGCTCCTTATAGCGCTAGGCAAGGCTTATCATAAGCACGGTATAGCCATGGAACTGCATTACTCATGCATGCGCAATATGAATGAGAGAAAGCTTGCAGAACTCGGTCCCGACACCGGATATGATCTTATGGGACAGAATGACTCTGCCCGTTCATTGGCCGCCCTGTTGTCGGAGTTAGATAAGACTGACGAATTACCCAAAACGATCATCTTTTCACTTGATCCGACAGATAATGCGCTCATAGATACCATCATAGGAGGATTTCAGTCAAGTGAGATCCCCGGCAAGATCCAGCATGGAGCAGCATGGTGGTTCAATGACAGCAAGCCGGGCATGAAAGAGCATATGAGATCTCTTGCAAGCCTTGGATTACTGGGCAATTTCATTGGAATGCTGACGGATTCGAGATCATTCCTGTCATATACCAGACATGAGTATTTCAGGCGGATCATGTGCAACATGATCGGCGAGTGGGTAGAAAACGGCGAGTACCCTAATGATGAAGCAGCCCTTAAGAGGATAGTTCAGGGTATATCGTATTATAATGCTAAGAGGTATTTTGGGATATAGATAGATCAGAGCAGACCGCAAGAGGTCCTGATATAAGCAGTATGAGGCAGTGCCTGTTTGGGCGCTGCTTTTTTCGGAAACGATACTCGCGCAGTACGGATGGCAATAAAACTCAAAGGCTCGCTTAGGCGGGCCTTTTCTATTGGATCGGCACGAATATATACGCAACGAAGATGCAAATATTGCACTTCGATATGTTGTTAAATCATCAAAAAAATAGTAAAATATATAAGATTATGTGAATCTGTAGAAGGCGGATCGCAAAACCGCATAAATCTTATAAAAGGACGGGTTAGGACATGACACTTAGCAAGAAGCCCACAACGGGCATGAAGGATATATTGCCGCAGGAGATGCGCATCAGGGACTATGTGATCGGAGTGATACAGCAGACCTATGCTGACTTCGGTTTCACTCACATAGAGACTCCCTGCGTTGAGAATATTGCCAACTTAAACTGCAAGGCCGGCGGAGAGAATGAAAAACTCATCTTCAGGATCCTTAAGAGGGGAGAGAAGCTTAACCTTAAGGATGCACAGACAGAAGATGATGTGACGGACCTTGGTTTAAGATACGATCTTACGGTTCCGCTCGTAAGATTCTATTCGAATAATTCATCGACGCTTCCTTCACCCTTCAAGGCCCTGCAGATAGGACCGGTGTGGAGAGCGGACAGACCTCAGAGAGGACGTTTCAGACAGTTCTATCAGTGCGATATAGATATACTCGGTGAGGCATCTGATCTTGCGGAGATCGAACTCATCACGGCAACGACTACTACTCTCGGAAGGCTTGGATTTAAGAACTTTGTCATCAGATTAAATGACAGGAGAATGCTCAAGGCAATGGCATCATATGCCGGTTTTTCCGAGGATAAATATGACGATGTGTTCATAACCCTTGATAAGATGGATAAGATAGGTATCGACGGTGTTAAGGAGGAGCTTATCAGCGCCGGATATGCAGCAGATTCTGTAGAAAAGTATCTGGAACTCTTCTCTCTGGCTGAGGCTGACAAGGCAGGTGCCCTTAAGCTCATATCTGATAAGATAGGTGAATTCATGGATGCGGAGGTGTCCGGCGGGCTGTCTGAGATAATGGCGAGTGTTGAAGCGGCAAAGGCGGCCGATTTTGCGATAGAATTCGATCCTACGCTTGTACGTGGAATGAGCTACTACACGGGACCGATATTTGAGGTATCGATGCCGGAGTTCGGCGGAAGCTGCGGCGGTGGCGGAAGATACGATGAGATGGTGGGCAAGTTTACCGGACAGTCTGTTCCGGCATGCGGATTCTCGATCGGATTCGAGCGTATAGTAATGTTATTGCTTGAGAACGGATATGAGATCCCGGATGAGAAGGAGAAGGTGGCTTTCCTTGTAGAGAAGGGCATTGATTCTGAGAGGCTCAGTGCGATCATGAAGGAGGCGGCTGACTTAAGGGCTTCCGGCAAACAGGTCATGGTATCGCGAATGAACAAGAACAAGAAGTTCCAGCGTACGCAGCTTGAAGAGCAGGGCTATACACAGTTTAAGGATTTCTACAGAGAGGAACTTAAGCACTGATGAATGATGCTCGCAGATCAAAGAGCAAGAGAAAGAGCATAAGAACAAGGCGCAAGGCTGCGATGGACTGCAAGGAGTTCATGAAACTTGTTCCGCTGTGGTTAGATGGCAGACTCGACGGCAAGAGGGGTGTTAAGTTCCTTGAGCATATGGAGAATTGCAAGGACTGCAATGAGGAACTCCATATCCAGTATCTTGTACGTGAAGGTACCGCCAGACTTGAGAACGGTGACAATTTTAACTTAGACAGGGAACTGTCGGATAAGGTCGCACTGTATCGCAAGAAGCTCCACCGCAAGCACATAGAGAATGTGATCATCTACTGGATGGAAGCCATAGCGGCTCTGGCCATAGTGTTCATTCTCGTGCTCGTGTTCGTAAAGATGTGAATTGTTAGTGTGATCCGTGTCAGAACTGCGACAGGATGCCGCATCTTAACACAGATCCAAATGGTATAGATATGAGCAAATTAATGCTGATAGACGGACATAGTATCGTTAACAGGGCTTTTTACGGAGTGCCCGACCTATCCAATGCATCGGGACTTCATGTTAATGCGATCTATGGTTTCCTGAATATAATGTTCAAACTGATAGATGATGAGGCTCCGCAGTATCTGTGCGTGGCCTTCGATATGAGCGCGCCGACATTCAGGCATGAGAAGTATCCCGAGTATAAGGGTACGCGCAAACCCATGCCCGATGAGCTTCGCGAGCAGATCCCCGTTCTTAAGGATGTGCTTACGGCGATGGATATCACTTTGGTACAGCATGAGGGCTGGGAGGCTGATGATATTCTGGGGTCTCTTGCCAGAAAGGCCGAGAGTGAAGGCATGGAGGTAAGCCTTGTATCCGGTGACAGGGATCTTCTTCAGATCGCTACGGACAGGATCAAGATAGTTCTCCCCAAGACCAAGGCCGGCAAGACAGAGTATGAGATCTATCATACTCAGGATGTCATAGACAAGTATCAGGTTCCGCCCGCAGGAATAATAGAGTTAAAAGCTCTGATGGGCGATTCTTCCGACAATATCCCCGGTGTGCCTAAGGTAGGAGAGAAGACAGCCACGTCACTTTTGGTTGAATACGGTACCGTTGACAATGTCTATGCCAATCTGGACAGTATAACCAGGAAGGGTCTGCATGATACTCTTGAGGCCAACAGGGA
>CAMNDJ010000038.1 GCA_946535225.1 uncultured Lachnospiraceae bacterium | reverse complement strand
GGCGGCACCATGCCCAGGGTTCCCGAGGTCATCGTCTGTTGGTTTGACTCGGGTGCGATGCCTTTCGCGCAGCACCATTTCCCCTTCGAGAATAAGGAACTGTTCGAGGCTCAGTTCCCGGCACAGTTCATATCCGAGGCGGTCGACCAGACCAGAGGATGGTTCCACTCGTTGATGGCTGAATCTACGCTTCTTTTCAATAAGTCGCCCTATGAGAATGTCATCGTGCTCGGCCATGTTCAGGATAAGGACGGCCAGAAGATGAGTAAGTCTAAGGGCAACGCGGTCGATCCGTTCGAGGCGCTTGATAAATACGGCGCAGATGCCATTAGGTGGTACTTCTACATCAATTCCGCACCCTGGCTGCCCAACAGATTCCACGGTGATGCGGTCGTAGAGGGACAGAGGAAGTTCATGGGTACTCTGTGGAACACATATGCGTTCTTCGTACTCTATGCAAATATTGATGACTTTGATGCGACGAAGTACAGTCTTGATTATGCCAATTTAGGCGTCATGGATAAGTGGCTCTTATCCAAGATGAATTCAATGATCGAGTCTGTTGATGACAATCTTGATAATTACAGGATCCCTGAAGCTGCAAGGGCATTGCAGGAATTCGTCGATGAGATGAGTAACTGGTATGTAAGGCGTGGACGTGAGAGGTTCTGGGCCAAGGGCATGGAGCAGGACAAGATCGATGCTTATATGACCCTGTATACGGCACTTGTGAACGTAGCCAAGGCTGCGGCTCCCATGATCCCTTTCATGGCTGATGAGATCTATCGTAATCTCGTATGCAGTATTGATAAGAGCGCTCCGGTATCCGTTCATCTGTGCGATTTTCCTGTAGTGGACAGGTCTCAGATCGACAAGGATATAGAAGCCAAAATGGATATGGCGATTGACATCAAGGTCAAGGGAAGTGCCTGCCGTAACACGGCTAATATCAAGAACAGACAGCCGATCGGAAGGATGTTTGTAAAGACTGAGGGCGAAGCTCTGTCTCAGTACTATATCGATATCATCGCTGATGAGCTCAATGTCAAAGAGGTAGTGTTCTCCGATGATGTGAGCGAGTTTACGACATATAGTTTCAAGCCGCAGCTTAAGACCGTTGGTCCTAAGTACGGCAAGCATATGGCTTTCATACAGAAGACACTTGCAGGCCTTGACGGTAATGCCGCTTATGCAGAGCTGAAGGACAAGGGAGCTTTAGAGTATGAAGATGCAGGTGAGAAGATCGTTCTTACCGAGGAGGATCTGCTCATCACGATGATCCAGAAGGAAGGTTATATCACCGAGGCTGATAACAAGACTACGGTTGTTATAGATACTGCTCTTACTCCTGAGCTTATCGAAGAAGGCAATGTCAATGAGCTCATCAGTAAGATCCAGACCATGCGTAAGGAAGCAGACTTTGAGGTTATGGATCATATCAGAGTGGCTGTTGTCGGCAATGATACCCTGGCCGGTGTGGTAGAACGCAATAAGGATGCGATCGCCACGAAGGTTCTGGCTGAGGGATTTGAATTCGTGGACAAGGGATATGCCATAAGCAAGGCTTGGAATATTAACGGGGAAGAAGTAACTATCGCTATAGAGCGTGTGTAGAGATACGGGTTGAGTGATCGGCTTAAGAAAGGAACAGGTTATATGGCTACTAAAAAGACAGACAAGACACAGGGTTTTGACAAGGAATTGTTCATAAGGAGTGTCAAGTATAATGTTAAGACGCTTTTCCGTAAGAACATGGAAGAGGCTTCCAATCAGGAGATCTTCCAGGCAGCAGCTTACGCTATCAAGGATATGATAGTCGATAACTGGATGACGACACAGAAGGAGTTTGAGAACTCTGATCCCAAGATGGTCTACTATATGTCCATGGAATTCCTTATGGGAAGAGCATTCGGAAACAACCTTATCAACTTAAGGGCTTATAAGGAGGTTGCGGAGTGCCTTGATGAACTCGGAGTAGACATCAATGCCATAGAGGATGAGGAGCCGGATGCAGCGCTCGGTAACGGGGGCTTGGGAAGACTCGCAGCCTGCTTCCTTGATTCCCTTGCGACTCTTGGATACGGAGCATACGGCTGCGGTATCAGATACAGATACGGAATGTTCAAGCAGAAGATCAAAGACGGCTATCAGGTTGAAGTACCGGATAACTGGCTTGAGCATGGCAATCCTTTCGAGCTTCGCCGTCCGGAATATACCAAAGAGATCAAATTCGGCGGTTATGTGAGCGTATATCAGGATGCCAAGGGCAAGAATGTATTTAAGCAGGAAAACTATCAGGTAGTCAATGCTGTTCCCTACGATCTTCCGATAGTAGGCTATGGTAATGGTATAGTTAATACCTTAAGAATATGGGATGCGGAGCCGGTTCAGTGTTTCCAGCTCGATTCATTTGATAAGGGTGATTATCAGAAGGCTGTTGAGCAGGAGAACCTGGCACGTAATATAGTTGAAGTCCTCTACCCGAATGATAACCACTACGCAGGTAAGGAACTCAGACTTAAGCAGCAGTATTTCTTCATATCAGCTTCTGTTCAGGAGGCTGTTGCCAAGTACATGCGTACACATAAAGATATCAAGAAGTTCTATGAGAAGGTCACTTTCCAGCTCAATGATACGCATCCTACAGTTGCAATCGCAGAGCTTATGAGAATACTTATGGATGAGTACGGGCTTGAATGGGATGATGCATGGAAGGTAACGACCAAGACATGTGCTTATACCAATCATACGATCATGGCTGAAGCTTTGGAGAAATGGCCTATAGAGCTCTTCTCAAGATTGCTTCCGAGAATATATCAGATAGTTGAAGAGATCAACAGAAGATTTATCATAGAGATAGAGAAGAAATATCCCAGGGAGACAGGTCTTACCGATGAGAAGATCCGCAAGATGGCGATAATCTATGACGGACAGGTAAAAATGGCACATCTGGCTATCGTAGCCGGATATTCAGTAAACGGTGTTGCCAGACTGCATACAGAGATACTTAAGAAGCAGGAGCTTAAGGACTTCTATGAGATGTTCCCCAAGAAGTTCAATAACAAGACTAACGGTATAACTCAGAGGCGTTTCCTTTTACATGCAAATCCTCTTCTGGCAGACTGGGTAACGGAGCGTATAGGTGAAGGGTGGATCACAGATCTTAGCAGGATCAGCAAGCTTAAGCCCGCAGCAAATGATAAGAAGGCCAGAGAGCAGTTCATGGCTATCAAGTATCAGAACAAGGTGCGCTTAGCCAAATATATCAAGGAACACAATGGTGTGGATGTGGATCCGAATTCCATCTTTGATGTGCAGGTTAAGAGACTGCATGAGTATAAGAGACAGCTTCTCAATATCCTTCATGTTATGTATCTGTATAATCAGATCAAGGAACATCCGGAGATGGATTTCTATCCCAGAACTTTCATTTTCGGCGCCAAGGCGGCAGCAGGCTATATGACGGCTAAGCTTACGATCAAGCTGATCAATTCAGTTGCTGATGTGATCAATAATGATGAGAGCATAGACGGCAAGATCAAGGTCGTCTTCATAGAGAATTACCGTGTGTCGAATGCGGAGATCATATTTGCTGCATCCGATGTATCTGAGCAGATATCTACCGCGTCCAAGGAAGCATCGGGAACAGGTAACATGAAGTTCATGCTAAACGGTGCGATAACCTTAGGTACGATGGACGGAGCCAATGTTGAGATCGTAGAAGAGGTCGGCGAAGAGAATGCCGTGATCTTCGGCCTTTCATCCGATGAGGTCATCAACTTTGAGAATAACGGCGGATATAATCCGATGGATATATTCAACAGCGATGAAGACATCCGTAAGGTGCTGATGCAGCTTGTTAACGGCTTCTATTCCAAGGATGATCCGGACAGGTTCAGGCCGCTTTACAATTCGCTTCTTAATACCGAATCAACGGATGTGGCCGACAGATACTTCATCCTTAAGGATTTTCGATCATATGCGGATGCACAGAAGAAGATAGAAGAGTTCTACAAGGATGAGGACAGATGGGCCAAGGCTGCGATACTTAATGTGGCATGTTCGGGTAAGTTCACATCAGACAGAACCATCCAGGAGTACGTGGATGATATCTGGCACCTGGACAAGGTCAAGTTACCTGCCAAGAAGAACTGATCTTTCATTGATGATAAGAGTCGCTTTCCGGTCACGGACCGGAGAGCGGCTTGTTGTATGGATAGAATGATTAAGGAGACCAAATAATGATCAAAATGACACAGGGAGGAGCGTATCTGATAGACGGAACCGAGTATATCGAGGATTCCGCTGACGCCCTCAAAGAAGTGAAAGTTAAAACGGGATTAGATTTATCCAAGGAAAAAGCGGCTGAGCAGACAATAGCTTACGGTGTGCTGAAAGAGCATAATACTTCGGATAACATGGATAAACTCCGCATACGCTTCGATAAGCTCACGAGTCATGATATCACATTCGTGGGTATCATCCAGACGGCAAGAGCATCGGGACTTGAGAAGTTCCCCATGCCTTATGTGCTGACCAACTGTCATAATTCTTTATGTGCTGTGGGCGGAACCATCAATGAAGATGATCATATCTTTGGTCTGACCTGTGCCAAGAAGTACGGCGGTGTGTATGTGCCCCCTCATCAGGCGGTCATTCATCAGTTTGCGCGCGAAATGCTTGCCGGTGGCGGTAAAATGATACTCGGATCTGATTCGCATACCAGATACGGTGCGTTGGGTACGATGGCAATGGGTGAGGGAGGTCCCGAACTTGTTAAGCAGCTTCTTAACCAGACTTATGATATTGACAGACCGGGTGTGATAGCCGTTTATCTTAAGGGAGAGCCTGTACGGGGCGTGGGTCCGCAGGATGTGGCCATAGCTTTGATCGGAGCAGTTTTTGCATCCGGATACGTGAAGAATAAGGTACTGGAATTCGTAGGGCCCGGAGTGGCCAACCTGAGTGTAGACTTCAGAATGGGCGTTGATGTTATGTCAACCGAAACAACCTGTTTGTCAAGTATATGGCAGACCGATGACAAAGTCCGCTCATTCTATGAGATACATGGCAGGACTGAGGATTATAAGGAACTGAATCCCGGTAAAGCTGCATATTATGACGGTCTTATCGAGATAGACTTAAGTGAGATCCGTCCCATGATCGCCATGCCTTTCCATCCGAGCAATGCCTATACGATAGAGGAAGTACAGAAGAATCTGTCAGATATACTTCATGATACCGAAGAGAGAGCCAAGGTTAGTTTTGGAGATGATGTGGCTTACAGCTTACAGGACAAGGTTCATGACGGAAGACTGCTGGTTGAACAGGGCGTGATAGCAGGTTGTGCAGGCGGCGGATTCGAGAATATCTGTGCAGCAGCTGATATAATGCGGGGCAAATATATTGGAGCGGATGAGTTCACATTGAGTGTATATCCTGCATCAACACCCATATACATGGAACTGATGAAGAACGGCTGTGCTGCGGCTTTGCTTGAGAGCGGAGCGATAATCAAGACAGCGTTCTGCGGTCCCTGCTTCGGCGCAGGAGATACACCGTCCAACAATGCGTTCTCTATCCGTCACAGTACCAGAAACTTCCCTAACAGAGAGGGTTCAAAGGTTCAGAACGGTCAGGTGGCATCAGTTGCTCTTATGGATGCGAGGTCTATTGCGGCTACCGCAGCTAATAAGGGATATCTTACGGCGGCTACTGAAGTTGATGCTGATCTCGGCGTATATCAGTATCATTTCGACGACAAGATATATAAGAACAGGGTATTTGATTCCAAGGGAGTCGCAGATCCTTCGGTTGAGATCAAAATGGGTCCCAATATCAAGGATTGGCCCAAGATGAGCGCTCTTCCCGAGAACCTCTTGTTGCGTGTGGTATCTGAGATCCATGATCCCGTAACGACGACGGATGAACTCATACCTTCCGGAGAGACAAGTTCATACAGGTCTAATCCTCAGGGACTGGCAGAGTTCACGCTCTCACGAAAGGATCCGGAGTATGTTGGCAGGGCCAAAGCCATGAGAGCCGCTGAAGTTGACAGGATTTCGGGCAGAGATGTATATGCTGACAGACCGGCACTTAAGAATGCAATGGATGCCGTTAAGAATGTATATCCTGAAGCAGAGAGAGAGGGAACAGGCTTCGGTTCCACAATATTTGCAGTCAAGCCCGGAGACGGATCGGCAAGAGAACAGGCTGCTTCATGTCAGAAAGTACTCGGCGGCTGGGCTAATATCGCCAATGAATATGCCACAAAACGATACAGGAGCAATCTTATGAACTGGGGTATGCTGCCGTTCATCATTCCCGAAGGAGAGCTTCCGTTTAAGAACCTTGACTTTATCTTCATACCGGGAATAGCCAAAGCGGTAAGAGATAAGGAAAAAGATATAAAAGCATATGTTATTTTGGCTGGCAAGCTGAAGGAATTTACAATGACGCTTGGAGATATGACGGATGATGAAAGGGAGATAATCCTGGATGGCTGCCTGATCAACTATAACAGGAAAATGCTGAAATAATCGGTATTAGGAAGCCATCAACCAAACGGCGCCATACTTGCTAATTAAAACAAGAATTAATAATCAAGGAATATAATAACAGGATGTGCAGATCGCACATCCTGTTATTTTTACATAATACCTGTTTTGTGATCATGGTCTTAAGCCGCCTTTTGAACAGTCTGTTTAAGAGACACAACCGATCAGTTCATTTATATCAGACACATTATGATCTGTCATATATTTCTCTATGCCGTCCACAAGATCCGTAGTCAGATACGGGTTGACGAAGTTCATGGCACCGGCTGCAACGGCTGTAGCACCTGCCATCAGGAATTCAATGGCATCTTCTGCAGAGGCTATGCCGCCCATTCCTATTATCGGGATCTTTACAGCCTGTGCACACTGATAGACCATTCTGACGGCCACAGGCTTGATGGCGGGTCCTGACAGACCGCCGGTCTTATTGGCAAGAGCAAACGTTCTTCGCTCTATATCGATCTTCATTCCCGTTATCGTATTGATAAGTGAGATCGCGTCAGCCCCTGCACTCTCTGCGGCTTTAGCCATTTCTGTTATATCCGTGACATTCGGGCTTAGTTTCATTATTACAGGTTTCTTTGAATGTTTCTTAAGAGTATCCGTTATACTGAATACAGAGTCAGCTTTCTGTCCGAAGGCTATGGCACCTTCCTTAACATTGGGACATGATATATTGATCTCCAGCATATCGACATCCGTATCCGATAATCGTTCAACCGTCTCAATATAGTCGTCAACGGATCTGCCGCACACATTGGCTATGACTCTGCAGTCATATTTCCTCAGAAATGCAAGATCACGTTCAATGAACACATCTACACCGGGATTTTGTAATCCTATCGCATTTAGCATGCCACCGTAGACTTCCGTGACTCTGGGCGTGGGGTTGCCTTCCCATGGGATATTGGATACACCTTTGGTGACAACGGCCCCTAATCTGTTCAGATCCACGAATTCTCCGTATTCCATTCCGGAGCCGAAAGTGCCGGAAGCGGTCATCACCGGATTCTTGAATGTTACACCTGCTATTTTTATCTCTGTATTCATATATCAACCTCCGAAGCATAGAATACCGGCCCGTCGGTACATATCCTTGCATTTTTGACGTGGCTGTGCGGATCCGTATCCTTAGTCCTGCAAACACATCCGAGACAGGCTCCCACTCCGCATGCCATACGTTCTTCGAGAGAGATCAGAGCTTCGATATCATGGGCCTCGCTGTAGGTTTTGACACCGCGGAGCATGGGCATTGGGCCGCAGGCGCAAATTATATCAGGAGTTAACTTATAATAAGCCAGTGCATCGATAACATTCCCACAGAAACCGATACTCCCGTCATCTGTTGCGATATATACATTACCGTATTTCGCAAGTTCTTCGGATAGAAAAGTCTCGGAATCTCTGTAACCGAGAATGATCGAAGTCTGCTTTCCTTCGGCCATTAGCTGCTTGGCCAGTTCAACCATAGGAGGTATACCTATTCCGCCGGCCATGAGAGTAACGGCACTCTTGTCTTTTGTGATTGAGGTATCATAACCGTTCCCAAGTATGCCGATCAGTTTGATATCGTCACCGGCTGACATATGTGAGAACTCATCGGTACCTTTACCGACTACTCGGTAAACGATCCGCAGTGCACGTTTATCTTTATCGACTTCACAGATGCTGATGGGTCTTGGCAGAAGAGCGGACTTGTCTTTGGGATATACTCCTATAAATTGTCCGGGCCTGGCTTCTTCTGACAATCCGGTAGCGATCCACATACTGTATATTCCGGTTGCTATTTGTTTCTGCCTAATAATTTCGCCTGATATTTTTTTCTTCATATCCTGTCCTTATCAATGTATATTTTTTGTTCCGCAAATGATTAAATATACTCTGTTATGCTAAAACTTGCGTCCGAATATTCAAATAAGTGTATAAAGTGTCGGAAAATTACGACTAATTGCAAGTTATGTCACCCCATTTTTGGTTACTTGTTATGTCTACGACAGTTTGCGTCTCTTTTCGGCCATATTATTGTAAATAAATCTGCCACTAGATATAGTCCCGACGACATCACCTGTAATTTCGCGGTTTTTCAGAGGGGTGTTAAAAGATTTCGACTGTGATTTATTGAAGAAAAACCGCTTTTTCGGGTCAAAGATCACGATATCAGCCGTTCTGTAAATTGCAAGTTCTCCTGCATCGATCCCGTAAATTCTTGCAGGATTCAATGACAACTTGCAAAATAATTGCACAAGACTCATTTTATGTGAATTATAAAGTGCATTATATGATACAGAAAGCGAAGTTTCCAACCCAATAATACCACTTGGTGCCTTATCTATTGATTGTGCCTTCTCTTCATTTGTATGCGGTGCGTGGTCTGTTGCTATGCAATCTATGGTCCCATCCACAAGACCTTGTATGATCGCGTCACGATCTGCGGCCGTTCTTAGCGGTGGATTCATTTTTGCCAGGTTACCATAAGTTATGGCATCCTCTTCAGTCATGGTCATATGATGAGGAGTTGCCTCGGCGTAAACCTTGTCTTTCATACCGGCTGATTTTGCGCTTCTTATAAGCGCCACGGCTTCTGCAGTACTGATATGTTGTATATTTATTCTGGCTCCGGTCTCTTTGGCCAGACGTATATCCCTTTTGACCATGGCTATCTCAGCCTGTCTGTCGCTTCCGCCTATACCGTAATACTCACTTGCTTTTCCGTGATTGATACCGTTATTTTGTATAAAGGCAGGATCTTCTTCGTGGAAACTGAGCACTTTATCAAGTTTTGAAGCCTCTAGCATCGCAGCTTTCGCTGTTTCTTCTGACAGGATCGGTATTCCGTCGTCGGTAAAGCAAATCGCCCCTGCTTCAGACAGTGATTCCATGTCTGTGAGTTCTTCACCCTTAAGTCCTTTGGTTATAGTTGCAGCGCTATAGATATGTATATCTGTAGTTTGTCCCTTGGACAGGACATATTTAAGAGTATCGGTATTATCTACGGGTGGCCTGGTATTGGCCATAAGTATAACACCGGTCACGCCTCCTCTTGCGGCAGCTCTGGCTCCGGTCTCTATATCTTCCTTATGAGTAAAGCCCGGATCTCTGAAATGGACGTGTGGATCTACAAGCCCGGGACCGATGATGAGTCCCGTACAGTCGTATATTTCCGCGTCAGAACCGCATTTGGCGATAAGTGCATCTGTATCTGCCGGTTCTTCGACAGATACTATCTTATCGCCGTCTATGACGACATCCCGGATATCTTCAAGCCCTGAAGCGGGATCGACACACAGGCCGCCCTGTAATACTATCATACTGCCTCCGTACCTTTGGTCTCCTCTGCCGGCCCGAATACCTCGGCAGAATGTTCGTTGTACATATTGATAACACATTCCCTGGCCTTGTCGGGGATCTGCTTGATCTCGTCGCGACTTAGGCCCTTAGTGGGGATCGGCTCGCCGAAACATAGAATAACATGCGATTTTTTGATCTTCGGCTTGTGATCTTCGAATATGGATGCTGCACCGATCACCGTGAACGGTATGACCTCACAGCCACTCTTTTCGGCGATCTTGAAGCTTCCGCCCTTGAAAGGAAGAAATGTCCCCTCTTCTTTATTGCGGGTTCCTTCAGGGAATATGGCCATATTCATTCCGTCTTTTACCATATCTATAGCTTTTAGTATAGTCTTCAGTCCCTGCTTGATATCGTCTCTGTCAAGGAAGAGACAGCCGATGAACTTCATCCAGACATTGAATATGGGTACCTTTGCCAGTTCTTTCTTGGATATCAGTCCGGTCGGTGTCTTGGTTTTGACATAGAGTATCAATATATCAAATATACTCCTATGGTTGCCCGTGAACAGCACGCTTCTGTCGGTTGGAACATTTTCTTCTCCATATACGGTGATCTTTGTACCGCAGATGAAGAGTACCAGTCCGAAGGCCCACTTAATGATCGCATGCGATGCTTTATCCTTGGCTTTGCTGTTTATCATTCCGACTATCCACAGTATGAAGAGCAAAGGAAGTGTGAGTACGAGAAACAGAAACACAACTGTTCCCGCGATTATAAGTCTTATCATGTTTTATTCTCCGTTTCCAAGTATAAATATTAGTTTTGACAATTTGACTATATCGGTATTGAGCGGCTTTTCTCCGTTCATCGAATTTGTATAGTAATTGGTCTTTTCACCGTTGATGCCAAAGAGATAATGCAGATAATTAGCCTGAATACTGGCATATTCATGTCCTGAAAGCACGTAGCTTACCAGCCCCAGAGTCATCATATTGTTCAGTATATCATCTTCCGACAGATCTTTGATGTCATTCTGTACATAGAAACTCTGTTTAGTTGATGACTTGGATATCTCGGCAGCTATTTCTCTGTATCCGGTCATCAGTTCTTCGCATCGAATATACTCTGTCTTATATCCGGAGCTTAAGTATGCGACATCGGCAAGCATTGTGTGATCGTAATCGGAACAGGTACGATCCTCGACAGGGATCAGATCATAATCCGCTATTGCCTTCTTGTATCTGTATTGTCCGGTAGCCCTGTAGAGCTCGCTTGAAGCAAAATAGAGGGAATCAGAGGGTATACTGTCTCTGTATCTGTCTATATAATTATATGCCTTGCCTGCGGCTTTTAATGCAGCTACGGCAGTGGCCTGATCGGTATCGAAGTAGTCGCAGTAGTATTGAGCCAGAACGCCGGCAAGCTCGGCCGTGGCTGAAAGCGAGATCATGGAGTCTGTCTGGATCGTGGCATTTGCGGGTGAATTCAGTTCCTGCTCAATAAGGGCAAGAGTATCAGGGTTCTGCAGTTCAGAATATACGGCACCGGTACGCGGATGCTGCTGGGAAAGGAGCAGTTCGATGCCCCCGGTTATGAAAGCATCATTACAGTAGGCATTTGTGTATATTTCACTGGTCAGCATTAGGTTGCTCAAGGTATATATCAGTGCGCTTGTCTGAATGTATTCGGCTTGTGTGATGGCCTTATAGCTTTCTTCATATATATGATGATAACTGTCCCTTCCGATCCGGAATTCGTAGGAATATCCCACGTCAGGCTGATAAATCCGGTAATCGCCTTCGGTATTGAATTCAGAGAAGTCTCCTATATAGAAGGAATGCCCGGAGTTACCGTTCTTATCGTCCGATAATCTGTGAAGCTCGCCTTCGAAGATGACTTCTTCAGTATCGGCATTGATAATACAATACTGCCTGGACAGGTCCGGATGATCGATATAGATCACTTTCTTGGAAGAAGGCAAATAACCGATCCTGTCCGTTATTATTGAAGGAACCTGCCTTACATATTCGTAAGTACAGCCTTCAGACAGGCCAAGAGTAGCAACATCGACGGCGGGAAGAGGCTCGTTTGGTGCATCGGAGGTGTCGGAAGCGGGCAGAGAAAAAGCGCCACATCCCTGCAATAGCAACGATGCCGCCATAAGAAACCCAACTGCCGATCTGTGCAATTTATTAAATCTATATATAACTACCATATGTTGTATCATCCGCCTGTGCCGGATATCATTTTCGGTCCGTACCTATTATACAGGGATTGGACCAAATATGAAAGAAGAAGTGTTCATAAAGAATGATGTATGACCGATATATATATCGTAATACATCATCAGTCATCGGGCCTTTTTATCCTGAGCTAAGAGGGTCGGATGATCACATCAGAAAGGAGTTTCACAATTTGAAGATCAATTCCTATCAAATAGGAATGGATTCCGCAGGAACATATCGTTCCGCTCAGACAAGGAAGTTCGGAATAAGTTTTACCAGGGAGAACGGGCTGAATGATTGGCTTAGTCGCAATTCGTTCTCGGACATGATCGGAGGATCTGCCGGCTATATGCCCAAGGACGGATCCGAAGAGGAAACTGCAGATAACGGGCAGAAAAAAACAACCCCGATGGATCGTTACGACAGTATGTATACCGGTCCGGGCAGCAGAATAAGCGAGGTAAAACATAACGATGAACTGAGGAGCATAGACAGGATAAGGGACAGGTTTGTCCTGTATCTCTGGCGCATGTTCTTCGGACAGAAGAGATCAGATGAACTGGCAGACAAACTTGGTATAGACAGGTTAGATTCCCTCACGGATGACATTAAACCGGCGCAAGGTACGCCTTTCTCGGTCATCAGGATAGAAGGGGTACAGGAGACGTGCTTTTGCGAATCGCAGGAGATGACCTTTGCTGCTGCAGGCAACGTGACCACGGAAGATGGGAGAAGCATCGATTTTAATCTCGATATAGCTATGAGCAGCAGTTTTACGCACTATTACAGAGAGGAGGTCACGGGAGTGGCTGCCATGTGTGACCCGTTGGTACTTAACTTCACCGGAGAGATCGCGGGTCTGACCGACACCAAATTCTTCTTTGATCTTGACTGTGACGGCGTTGAAGAAGAGATCTCCAACCTTACATCCGGCAACGGTTTTCTGGCATTGGATGAGAACAGCGACGGGATCATCAATGACGGAAGTGAATTGTTCGGGACGAAGACGGGAGACGGATTTGGGGATCTGGCACGGTTTGACAGTGACGGAAACGGCTGGATCGATGAGAATGATGACATTTACGATAAATTAAAGATATGGATCAAGGATGCACAGGGAAATGATACCCTCTATTCCCTTAAGGATAAAAACGTGGGCGCCATTTATCTTGGCAATGCCGATACATCCTTCGGACTCAGGTCTAACACCACGGGCAATCTGAACGGTGCGATCCGTAAGACCGGAGTGTTCCTGTATGAGGACGGTACAGGTGTCGGGGCGATATCCCATCTTGATATAGCAAATTGATGACAGATCCGTTATTTATTCATATCATAAAAGCAGGCCGGATGCGTATTTCCGGCCTGCTATTCGTCATATGTTTTATCTTTTATTCCCCTAATAACCTCGCTGCATTCTGTCGGCTCATAGCCATCTGCATTTCCAGAATATCATCGAAGTTGGCCGTTTCAAAAGGCTTAAGCGGGTTCTCGTTCTCTGCCTGCATCCCGCTCAGACCGGCCAAAGAGGAATAGTCCGTCTTCGGAGCGCGTACAACATCAGCCCCTATGGGTTGTATAGGGTTGAGGCTGTTAGCGGTTATTCTGTTTGTGTTATACAGGTAGGGCGTTCCTATACCGACAGGTGCCAGTCCGCCTATTCCGCTTATACCCATATCTGCTCCTTTTCATACTGATACAGAATAAAGTGGGACAGAGTATATCTCAATCTTTATATCGGTTGGTTTTTCCGGATTGTTTATAGTATATCACATATTTATTTGATCAGCCACGCTTCGAGCATGAGAGCATGCCAGATGATCTTGGACCATTTACCGGATGTCTGGTAGTTATACCAGATACTGTTTAACGCCTGAACATCGATATAATCAGAGGCGATCGCTTTTGCATCATCCATGAGAGTCTCGGCCCACATGCGCATATCGCCTTCCCACAGCCACTTGTTAACAGGCACGGAGAAGCCCTTCTTAGGTCTGTCCATGAGTTCCCTGGGAACATGTCGATAGAGGATATTGCGGAGGATCTTCTTGGTGATACCGCCGTCCATCTTGTACTCAAGAGGAAGCGACCAGGCGAAATCGATCACATCCGCATCCAGCAGAGGTATGCGCGTCTCAAGCGAATAGAACATACCGGCTCTGTCGACCTTGGTCAGGATGTCGTCAGGAAGATACTGAAGCATATCCATGAGCATCAGATTGTTCTCAGGCTCCTGCATCAATCCGTCCGGATATATCGTTTCGATGATCTTCGGGGGATCAATGGTTTCCTGATCAGGCAGGATCAGCCTGTACACATCTGCATTGTCGTTCATGGCTCTGTAATAGCCCTCTATCGTATCGGTGTTGAGGACCTGGTTGGCCTTGTGTATATTGTCAGATAGCGTTCCGTCACGCATGACCGTGATCCTGTCGAGTTTGTCAACAGCCTTGCCGACTCCCGATCGCAGACCGCCCTTTAGGAAACTGAGTTTGTTTTGCAATACACTCAGACCGTTACGTGCATCCTTGTATGTGTTATATCCGCAGAACAGCTCATCTCCGGCATCACCTGACAGCGCTACCGTTACATGCTGTTTTGTCATCTTGGATACGAGCATGGTAGGCAGCTGAGATGAGTCCCCGAAGGGTTCGCCGTAGGCGTACGCCAATTCAGGGAGAAGGTCCATGACATCCTTGTATCCGACATACATCTCGGTATGTTTGGTCCCGAGGTGTTTGGCGGTCTCTGCAGCAAAAGCGGCCTCATTGAATTCTTTTTCCTCGAAGCCTATCGTGAAGGTCCGGACCGGACTGTCGGAGGATGAGAGCTGCTGCATCATGCTGACCACAACTGTTGAATCCACACCGCCCGAGAGAAACGCTCCGAGCGGGACATCCGACAGCATCTGGCCTCGAAGAGCATCTTTAAGGAGCATCTCGAGCCTGTCCGCAGCTTCTTCTTCACTGCCCGTGAATCTGTGGCTCTGCCCGTAACCCGCAACTTCGGAAATATCGTAATATCTCTCTATCTTCCATTCATCATAAGGAGCAGAGATCTTAAGTATAGTACCGGGTTCTAGTTTGTATACATCCTTATATATCGTATACGGGGCGGGAATATATCCGTAACGGAGATATATAGGGATTATGCGCTTGTCTACCTGTAGTTTGGCTCCGGGAACTACCGATATGGCATTCAGATCCGATGCCCATACGAACTGACCGCCAACCTTGCCGTAGTAGAGAGGTTTCTCTCCGATACGGTCCCTGGTTAACATAATGTCGCCGTTGGATCTGTCATACAGGCTTATAGCCCACATTCCGCGGCATTTCTCCAAAGCGGTCTTAAGCCCCCAGGAAGCGATGGCCTCCAAGAGGATCTCGGTATCGGAGGTACCCCTTAAGTTCAGTCGTCCGTTATATACTTCCATTTCGGAGCGAAGCTTGCCGGCATTGTAGATCTCGCCGTTAAATGCTATCACGTACTGTCCGTTAAGAGACTTCATCGGTTGCGATCCGGTATCGGTAAGGTCGATGATGGACAGTCGTCTGTGTCCGATAACGACCTGCTTATTTGCATCTATGAAATTGCCGTCATCGTCGGGTCCGCGCCTTATAAGGGCGTTTTTCATTGCTTCGATGCTTTTAACGGGATCTTCTTTATATCCGGCTATTCCGCATATTCCACACATATGATTCCTCACTTATTGTCATTCGAACTCATTGTTTTCCGTATTTACGGGTGAGCAGTACAGGACTTAAGGCCAATCGTTTAAGCCATTTGATCACGGTATTCGGATGATCCGTATCAGCCAGAAATGCGCCGAGCTTCGGCGAATTGGCGATACGGTCCTTTTGTGAACGCATCTTCAGCGCAGCGGATTCTGCCATGGCTACGGTCTCACTGTAGTTAACGGCCGCAACTCGCAGATCATCTTCGTTATATCTGATTGCAGCGCCTTTGTGCCTGCTTATGAACTTCTCCAGATCAGAGATATCTTTATCCGTCATGTTGTTCGTGTGAAGACAGATGGTGTCGAGTCCGTGCATCTTGTCATATGCGACCAGAGTGCAGGGGATAAAGAGGATGCTTTCTCTGAGATACGGTTTATGATACAGACCGTCGGTAATGGCTCTGAATCCGAGGTCTTTAAGCGCTTTCAGGGTATTTTCGTCAAACGAGTGCCCCGGAGCCATAAACAGGTCTGTCTGTATGCCGAGCCTGTGAAGTATATCACGTCCCTGCTTAAGCTTGGTGTATTGAACCTCATACGATGTACCGGCGAATTCACTGAAAGGATTTATTCCGAGCAGTCCGGCATCTTCAGTGCTGTATACATGATTGGTGCCATGCATCGCAACGATCCAGCCTGAAGATGTAAGTTCATTTATGAGTGCACGGTATTCTTCGTCGGAATAGGAACTGCCGTCATTACCGTATATGCTTTTGTCCCTGCAATCAGGTACCATGCCGATCATGGGGCAGATACCGTATTTATCAAGCACTGAGCGGACTTTGTCGAACCGCTCGCGATCCATATATGGAGTTATATCATCCAGTCTTACCAGAAACTTAAGTGATCTCAACAGAGTATGTCTCCTTTTTTAAGAACCGCGCTGCTTTCATATTTATCGATCAGTATAGATCCGTCCACTGTCCTTATGACGGGCTTGTCATCAAATACATCGATCACTTCTCCCGGTGCATACATGGAGAAATCAAGCATTTCACAGAAGGGTCTGCACTGCCAGATCTTGACCTGCGTATCACCCTTGCCGCTTATATAGCAATATGCTCCGGGAAAAGGAGCTGCGACTCCTCGTATCAGATTATATATGTCTCTCGTGCGTCCGTCCCAGTCGATCTTGCCGTCGGCAGGAGTGCGCTTCTCATACCACGAATCATGATCCTTGGAATCGGTATGAATGACAATGGCGTCGTTTTTGTATGCATCAATGAGCTTTGCGATGAGCCGCTTGCTCGATATCATGTTCTTATACTGCGCAGTTCTTATATCATCGTAAGGAGTTATGGAGAACATCTCCGTGGCGAAGACATTGGGAGAGTCCGCATTCTCATCATATTTAAAAAGATTGAGATTGAATCTGCTGTCACCCAATATCATTGACCAGTTAAGTGGCGAACGGCCGCGCCCGAAGGGCAGATAGCCTGCATTGCCGTGGAAACCGAACACGCCGTACTTGAATGAATCGAGGACCTGCTTCGGTATGAGCCTCTGCCATCCCATGACTATTCCGATGTCGAATTCATTCTCATCAAAGAATTTAACGGTCTCATCATCGCAGAGCTTGTATGTCGCGGATTCATAGACCGGGATGCCGTATTTGTCAGTCAGAAATGACAATCCCTTATATCCGGATACCTGATTCTTTGCAGTCACCTCCGGACGTATGGTCACCACGAGATCCACTTTGCAAAGATCGTGGAGGATGTATTCGATTATGTTCTCGGAGGTATCCTTTACTCCGAATACGACTATCTTGTAATGAGTCATAGAGAAGCTCCTCTTGGTCAATTTATATCAGCATATTTCAATTTTTATCAATTTGCATCGCTTTGTGCATCTGTCCGGTCTGTTTCTATATACCTGTTCTTTTTCTCATATTTATCCGGGATGTCAAATCGCCATTCCCTGTTACCGTTTTCATCCTCTGAAATAAGATCAAATCCCATATCCTTATAGAAATCTTTGACCATTCCGTTCTTGGCGGTAGGGTAGTAGTAACCTTTGATCGTCTTTATCCCGCGCTTTATGCATTCATCTGCCAGAGCGTCCATCATGGCATATTCCATATCGCGCTTAAGGACTCTGCAGCTCATGAGCCACAGTTCCATATGACAGACAGCATCTTCGATCCGGCCGATAACCACGGATACTACACCGTTGTCACCGAAGCGGTCACTCAGTCTTCCGTACAGAGTGATGTGATCATCGTCCTCTGCAAGTGCCTCTATCTGAGTCTGCGTATATCTCTTTGTTGTCAGATTGAACTGATTGCTCTTGTTGGTAAGCTGAGTGATCCTGGCATAGTATACAGGCTTAAAACTCTCTATCTCCCCGTGCATCTCAAGGGATTTAAGATACTCGCCGTAGTCGGCAAAACTTGCTTTGAGATCGGCTCGTTTGGCATTTTCCTTATACATTTGGTTTCGTCCGGCATCATCTGCTGACAGACCTGTCACTTCGAAATATCCGCCGCCGTCAATGCACCTGATATACTCATAAGGTT
>CAMNDJ010000037.1 GCA_946535225.1 uncultured Lachnospiraceae bacterium | reverse complement strand
CGCCGTAGTCGGCAAAACTTGCCTTGAGATCGGCTCGTTTGGCATTTTCCTTATACATTTGGTTCCGTCCGGCATCATCTGCTGACAGACCTGTCACTTCGAAATATCCGCCGCCGTCGATACACCTTATATATTCATAAGGTTCGTTAAGCTCCGGAGCGATGACTCCGGGTATCTGAGATGTCACGATATGTCTCTCGGCCGGATTGTCATCGACAAATACAAGGCTTTCAGGAAGCAGGTCCAATGTGGATGCTATCTCTGTGAAGTTCCGGTCTTTTGGTTCCCAGTTGGCCTTTATGACGATCATATCATCTTCGGACAGGACTGAATCGGGATGGTGAAGACCTGCAATGGCATTTTCCCGATCGTTTTTGGAATCTACGTTTAGCAGTATACCGAGTGTTGACAGTTCCTTAAGATAAGTCTGGAATTCGGTGAACACTCTGCCTTCCGGTTCTTCCGGGCCGATCGCGATATTATCGACTCCGTCATCTCCGATGACACCTCCCCATAGGGTATTGTCCATATCAAGTACCAATCCCTTCTTGTTGCGTCCGTAGAGCGATTTGATGATATTGGATACGTTGAATGCCAACAGAGGTATCGCATCAATGCTCATCGCATATTTGTACATGTGATAGTAGAAAGGATCTGACCACTTATCCAGTCCGAACTGAGCTGACAGATAATTGATATCGCATATATATATGTTCTTGCGATCTCTTATGCGGGCACAGAACTCGCTGTTAAGTCTCGATATGTAATTGACGCGTCCGTGTATGTCGGAAGCATCCATGTTGCCGAGCAGCCTGTATGATGGCAGCTCGAAATTATTCTGTATGACGGGGCAGTCGTAACGACTCTGTATTGCATCCCAGATCCCGGTATAGCGCGCACACTCTCCGGCGATCATCTCATCTATAGATGCGGCGTCATCCGAAACACTCGGGAAATTCAATATGTTATGGATCGATGTGCATATATAGACGATATCGGGCTTAAACTCATCAAGGACCGGATTGCCGAACATCCCGTCCTCGTAATACATGTTATACTCGCTCTCGTAAAACTCCGGAAGAAGCTTATTGTCAAGCAGGAACAGTTCTGTCATGAGCTTGATGTTGGAAGTCGTTCCGCCGCCGAGTATCGCCACTTTCACGGGAATAAAACCCGACGTGTCCTTAAGCAGCTCCCTTTTGATCGATTTCTTTTTTTTGTTCAGGTATTCCGCATCAAACGGATATTGTAATTCTTTCATTGCCTGATGATCTTCCCGTCTTTAACTTCGTATATTATGTCGCAGTTCTCGATCGTCCTTAATCTGTGGGCGATTATGACGAGTGTCTTCTGACCGTGGAGCCTCTCTATCGCATCCATGATGGCTGTCTCGGTATCATTGTCAAGTGCCGAAGTTGCCTCATCAAAGACCATGAGTCCCGGATCGTGGTAGAGAGCTCTTGCGATCCCGAGCCTTTGTTTCTGGCCGCCCGAGATCCTGACTCCGCGTTCACCGATCTGCGCATCCAGCTTATCCGGCAACTCCTCGACAAACTCCTTCATCTGCGCCTCGGCCAGTACCTCCCACACACGCTCATCATTGATGTCTTCATCCTTCACTCCGAATGCGATATTGTGCCTTATGCTGTCATCCAACATATATATGTTCTGCGGAATATAACCGATGCCTGCCAGCCACTTTCCGTAGTGCTCGTTGACATCAAGACCATCGCTTGTTATCCTGCCGCTTTTTAGCTTAAGCAATCCTAAGAGAATATCTACTATGGTGCTCTTGCCCGCACCGGATGCGCCGATCACGCCCACCGATCTGCCTATCGGTATCTCCATATCCGCATTGTCGAATATGAGTTTGTCGGTCTTGGGATAAGCGAACGTGATACCTTCCATTTTGACCGTATCATTCATTGTAAAACCGGATGCGACTGACTCATCCGTCTCTTTGAGTGCACTCACATTCTCTGCCGAACCGTCTTCGCTGTGGGTTAAGAGAACATTTTCCTTGCTCAGTCCGTTAGTATCCACGTTCTCATATATATAATTAAGAGCGGGTTCGAAATATGCGATGTTCGCGATATAAGTATTGAGCCTGTTGACACTCGGGAGCATTCTCATGGCAGCTATCGCAAAAGCTGTCAGTGTTGTCATAAGTGCTGCGATCTCAGTTCCGAGAGCCATGCTGATAATGACATATGACAGGATCCCGACGATAGCTACGGTCTCTATGAGCAGCCTCGGAAGATTCGTCAACACATTATATTTGATCTGATTGTCCGCATATCCTTCAGCGCTGTCCGAGTATCTGTCGGTGAAATAGTATTCTTTCTTAAGTACCTTTACATCTTTGATCCCCGATGCTGACTGAAGTATCCATTTGTACATGCCGGCTTGTGTGATACGCGAACCTTCACCGGCTATATTTAAGTGCTTCTTGATCACCTTTGTATTGAACAGTGTAAGAAGGCCTAAGAGTCCGACTACAAGGACTGTCATCTTCCAGTCAAGGACTAAGAGGAATATGCCAAGACACAGTGAAACGATGATCTCTGACGCGAAGTACATGCATTGGAGCAGAAGATTAAATATATTGTCCATATCACCGTATATGGTACGGATGATATCCGAAGTCTCTGCGTAGAGATAATACTCATAAGGTCTGTGGAGAAACTGCCACAGCAGGTTCGTCGTACATCTTGCCCTGTTGCGATTGGCGAATCTTGCCAACAGATAAGTCTGAAATATGAGGAATGAATTCTTGATGATGTAAGCTGCGATTATCGCGCCCAACAGAATGAAAGTGAAGGATCGTATGTTGGTTATATTAAGCATATCCATAGCCATGATCACATACTTATTGGACGAGAATTTCTCCTCGTCGAGTACGGCACTTACAAGCGGTAATATTAATGATGCGCTTGCCATTTCCATAAGGCCGCCTATGAATATCAGGACCATGAGTCCGGCTATCTTGATTTTCTGCCCTTTATCAAGTATGGCAGATAATTTGCGTAACATTGAAAGTGACATAACTGACCCTCTGACTGAATATTATATCATTTCAGCCGTTATTATGCTATACTATAGCAGGTCAGAGCGAGGAGGACCAGTGTGAAAAATGCGCTGATGCGCCATTTTTCACACCTGCCGTTTGTGCCGGAGCGTCACAAACGGTCTGATGGCATCGCCGAATCGCTGATTCGGCTCGCCAAGTCGCTAACGCTACGAAATGAGGAACAATATGTTTTCATACGAAGATTACCGCGAGATAATAAGGATCATCAAGGAGTCGGGCAGATATTGCGGATATAAGGCTGCTTTGGAGCGTGACAGTTTCGTTATCATGCGTCATGATGTCGAGTACAGCGTGGAGAGAGCCTATGAGTTAAGCAAGGTTGAGGAGAGCATGGATTTCACATCCAATTTCTTCTTCCAGTGGACGAATAATTCATACAATCTCTTATCCAAGAAGAATACCGATATGATCAGGGATATGCATGAGAGAGGTCAGAATATCGGACTTCATTTTGCATTAAACGGAATGACCGATATACAGCAGATACGTCTTCAGATACTCAAGGAGATGGATATACTCTCCGACATGTTCGGATTCACCGTGGATACATTCTCTATACACAGACCTTCCAAGGACGTTCTGAGGGAGAATATCAAGCTTCCCGAGATCCTAAATGCATATCAGGATGAATTCTTCACGTTTGCGGAAGAGATCGATGAGAATACACCCGTGGGCGTCAAATATATGTCTGATGCCAATCATATCTGGAGATACGGCTACCCCGACAGAGACAATATCTTAGGCCATGACAAGGTGCAGATACTTGTGCATCCTTTCGGGTGGACCAAGAAGGGGTATGATAATTTTGAGAACTATAAGACGCTTGTACATGAGAAAGAGACGGAACTGATAGACAGCATAGACAGAGAATGCAAGGATTTCGGAGAATACAGGGAATACTTTGATGCCAATGCCATATATACTCCCTGAATGAGATCGGACCGTACGGGTCTTTATGATCCGCCCGCGGACGGACATATATATGAATGTTAAACAGGCCTTAAGGGCATTAATCTTTATCATAATAACGCTATTCATAGGTGTGAGCCTGTCCTATATCTTAAGGAGCAACGGAGACGTCAAGAACAGGTTTACGGGGTTCTACGCAGAAGACAGGAACACCATTGATGTGATGATCTACGGAGCTTCTCCGGCTAATGCGACTTTTGTTCCCGGAGTGCTGTGGCATGAGAAAGGGATCACGTCGTATTCTCTTTCGTCCAACAGCCAGAGCGCGATTGCGATCAGATATCTTATTGATGAGACATATAAGTATCAGCATCCGCAGCTTCTGATAATAGAGCCCAGGATGTTCGCTTCGGATATAGAAGCCAATCTGTCGGACAAAGCACATATAAGGGAAGTGACGGATAATCTCAAATACTCACTCTTGCGCAAACGCCTGATCGATGCGCTTTTGTCGGATGATGATAATAAGATCGAATACTACGCGGATATCATCAAGTACCATTCCAATATCGGACTGTTACTCGATCCGAATGAATATAAGCACTTCGATTACAGCTATCCGAGCAGCAGCAAGGGCTTTGCATACGAAGAGAGGGTCGGTTATTACAAAAGAGATGAGTCTGTGGATATGGACAGGGTGATCCCGATATCTGCCGAAGGAGAGGCGGTCCTTAGGGATTTGCTTGATTATGCCAAGCAGAAGCAGCTTAACGTTCTCTTTGTATCAACTCCCCGCGTGATCGAGCAGGAATATGAAGGCAATATGAACTATATCGAGGGTATCGTAAGAGAGTACGGATACGATTTCCTGAATCTCAACAAGCACCTTGAGGATATGGATTTCTGGTACGGCTGGTATTTCTATGACGGTGTTCACGTGAACATCCTGGGGGCATATAACAGCACGATCTTTCTCGGAGATTATATTGAGAAAAATTTTGATATAGTCACAGACCATGAGGGACTTGACAAGGCTTCATGGGACGGAGCATATGATGAGTTCATGTTAAGGTATGAACCGCTCTATGCACACGTTGATTGGAAGAAGAACTATTCCGGGATCCCGGAAGATGAGTTACAGTAAGATCACTATATAGGAAATCGAAAGGAGATCATCCGCTATATGAAACGCGAAGAGATATTTGAAAGACTTAATACGATATTCAGAGATGTGTTTGATGATGAAGACATCGTTGTTACGGAGACGACCAATTCTGATGACATAGAAGACTGGGATTCACTGGAACATATCAATCTCGTGTCTGCAGTCGAGAAGGAATTTAATATCAAGTTCAACATCGCTCAGGTCACCGGAATGCAGAATGTGGGCGAGATGGTGGACATCATCATTGACAAGATAGGCTGACTAAGCCCGTTTGACTTAAGAGGATTCATATGCAGATCACTTCTTTTGCATATCTGTGTTTTTTGATAATAAGCCTGATCGTGTATTATGTCATACCGAAGAAGGCTCAGTGGCTTGTACTTCTTATATCAAGTCTTGTATTCTTTTTGTACGGACCTGACAAGTGGCTCATAGTATATCCTGTCGGTGCCGCTTTTATGACATATCTGTCAGGGATCATGATGGATAAGTATGATTCGGAGGAAGGAGCGGGTATACGGCGGGTGTGGATGGTCGCGGGCGTATCCGGAGTTCTTGCACCGCTCATAGTACTTAAATATCTTAATTTTCCTATCAATACGATCAACGGGATATCGATGATCATATCCGGCAATGCTGAGGTATTAAAGCCTTTTACATTCCTCGTTCCTGTCGGTATATCTTTCTATACACTGTCTCTCCTTGATCACATACGTAATGTATATCTTAAGGAGGAGAAGGCTGAACATGATTTCTTTAAGCTCCTTACTTTTACAACATTCTTTCCCTGTATATTGAGCGGACCAATTAACAGATACAAAGACTTTGCGCCTCAGCTTAAGACACCTCATAAGTTTGATTATGAAAGAGTCACGTTCGGTGCACAGAGGATATTGTGGGGTTTTCTTAAGGTCCTTGTATTGTCTTCGAGACTGGCGACATTGACGGATACGATATACGGTGATACGGATACTTATAACGGCTTATACATCGTTATAGCGGCGCTTGCATTTACATTCAGACTGTATATGAACTTCTCGGGTTCGATAGATATCATAATGGGATGCGCGGAGTGCTTCGACATCACATTGCCTGAGAATTTCAGACAGCCTTTCTTTGCAACATCCATCCAGGAATTCTGGCGCAGATGGCACATGACCTTAGGTGAATGGGTCAAGAGCTTTGTATTCTATCCGGTATTGAGGAGCAGAGTATTTTCGGATCTGTCAGAGAAACTGAGAGCTAAATACGACAAGAAAAAGGCCAAGCGAAGAGTCAATACTCTTGCACTTTTGATCCTGTGGTTCACGGTCGGCCTCTGGCACGGAGGTGCGTGGAATTTCATAATCGGATCGGGTCTTATGCATTGGTTGTTTATCGTCATTGAGGAGAGATTCCCGGCGAAGAGATATGAGGGTGTAAAGGGCAGGATCATCACCTTCCTTCGCTGCGTAAGGACATATCTTCTTGTATCTGCCGCATTCATCTTCTTTGCGGCGACGGATCTTGTGACAGGCATCAGAACATACGGAAATATGTACAAGGCATTTAACCCGCAGATATTTGCAAACGGTTCGCTTATGACACTCGGTCTTTCCAAGGTCGATCTGCTCGTGACTTTCATGTCGTTTATCATGGTCGCCGTGGTATCGGGCCTTAGGGAAAAATGTGATGTCAGACAGAAGATCGCGGGTTATAATATATTCATCCGCTGGGCAATATATCTGGGACTGTTATTCTTCGTTGTGATATTCGGAAACTACGGACCGGGATACAGTGCCGCTGAATTTATTTATCAGGGATTCTGACAGGATCGCAAACTGATGGCTCATAAGATATGATCGGCATTATACCGATCGGGAGAGGATCTGCCGGACAGTGCTTTGAGGACAGGATAATGAACGAATATAAGTTAAGCGATATAACAACAGGGATGGAAGAGAGTTTTGATGTCACCGTGACGGATAAGATGATGGAAGCATTCAGAGAGATCACGGGAGATACCAATCCGCTGCATACGGATCCTAAGTTTGCCGCGGAGTCCGGCAATAAGGACAGAGTCTGCTACGGACTCTTAACATCCTCTTTCCTTTCGACCTTGGCAGGGGTATATCTTCCGGGGCGTTACAGCCTGATAAGGAGTGTGGAAGTTAAGTTTGTCAAGCCCGTCTATCCGGGAGATGAGCTCACCATCAAGGGAACTGTCACGGAAGTCAATACAGACTTCTCATTCTTTGATATGAAAGTCGAGATAAGAAATGCAGAAGGCGAGAAAGTCTTAAGAGGTAAGATGCAGGTCGGTGTTACGGATATGGCATGAGGAAATGTGATGAACGATGTATGGATAATGACCGGCGGTTCTTCGGATATAGCCGCAGCGGTACTTGATGAACTGGATAAGAGAACGGATGAAAAGATAACGATATTTGCTCAGTATTTAAGTCATGAGATCGATACAGACAGGGCGAATCTTGATATCCGTCCCATAAGAGCGGATTTAAGTGATGCGGCGGATGTGGATTCATTTGTCGATAGCATAAGAGAAAGCGGACTTACGCCCACGCATATCTTTCACCTGGCAGCAGTTCCTTATGACTATGTCAAGATCAAGGCATGGGACGAGGAAAGCGTAGGTAAGCAGATGAGAGTCGGTCTCTATTCTTTTGCTTCTATATGCAGAGCTTTTGTTCCTGTGATGGCCAAGGAAAAAAGGGGGGATATTGTTGTTATGTTAACCAGTGCGATATCCGGTATCCCAATGCCTGTGAAGACAGACAGCAATGACTCTGACATCAGGATCCTCTCGGGTGATGATCCGGCGAAGTTCATGTGTGAATATGCTGCGGTCAAATCTGCGCTTTTAGGTTACTCCAAGAGCCTTGCATCGGAGTATTCATCCAAGGGCATCAATGTATATACGGTCTCTCCCGATATGATAGAGACCAAGTTCTTAAGAAATATCGATCCTAAGATAATCGAGATGGATGCGGCATCGTTAAAAGGCGGTGCACACAGAACTGCGGCAGATGTGGCTGCGGATATCCTTAATGTATTAGGATGAGAGGATAAAGATATGACAGATAAATAAAGAGTATGATCGGACGATCATACTCTGTTTTGTCTTGTTTTGCCTGCGAATTCATACCACTGCTGGAAGATGAAGAAGGGCCATACCATCTTGCTGTAATTGCCTCCGGTCGCAGGTCCGGCATCTCCTTTTTGCAGATAATCGTTTACAAATCCCGAAACGAAATCCGCATCGAATATTCCCTGCTTTATGAGATAGTCCCTGTTTGAATATTCACAGAGGGCTTCTTTAAGCGGCCCTCTTAACCACAGATCCATAGGTACTCCGAAACCCTTCTTGGGCCTGTCCAGCATCTCCTTGGGGATGTAGTCATAGGCCAGATCCTTAAGTATATGTTTCTTATCGCCGTTATGATATTTGTATTCATGAGGTATCCTGTAAGAATACTCCATGACACGCGTGTCCATTATGGGGCATCTGTTCTCTAAAGAATACTTCATGGATGCTCTGTCCATCTTGACGAGTATGTCATCTGCCAGATATGTATCCATATCTAAGAGCATCCTTTTGATCTGCCAGTTATCAGTCGGATACGAGCTCTCGATGGGATATTTGATCGGAAGCAGGGTATCGGAAGCAGAATTCTCCTTTGACAGGAATCGTGATGCTGCCTGTATATATCCGTCGCCGGCGATCTGAGTCTTGGTCTCGGGATCTCTGTTTCCGGCAATGACTCTTACTCTGAAGGGCATCTTGTCAATGAGCTTTCCGCCGGGTACGGGTATGCTTCCAAGCGCATGCGCTATGGCTCCCGGGATATCGAGCATCTGTGCCTGTCTGACATTATCATATATATTATATCCGCAGAAAAATTCATCTCCGCCGTCGCCTGAGAGAGCTACGGTGACATCCCTTTTTGCAACCTCGGATACTAACATCGAAGGTATCTGCGAGCTGTCAGCCATGGGTTCGTCGTAGTATCTTGCGATCGACTCCACCATGTCATACATCTGCGATTCGCTTATATACACTTCGGTATGATCGGTGCCTAAGTGAGCCGCGATCTCCTTGGCATAGACCGCTTCATTGTATTCCTTGACATCAAAACCTATGCAGAAGGTCTTGACCGGCTTGTCAGACTGAGACTGCGCTATGGCTGTAACGAGCGAGGAATCATAACCGCCCGATAAGAACGTGCCTATCGGAACATCTGCGATCATGCGGTCTGCAACTGCTTTGTTTAACAGGTCCTTAAGCTCTGACTTGGCAGTCTCATAGTCCGGTACGGGATCTGCAGACATACGCTTATAGACTTCCTTAATGTCCCAGTATTTCCACTTGCGCACTTTGCCGGCCCTAAATTCCAGCGCCCCGCCGGGTTCAAGCTTATATACATCCTTATAGATGGATTCGGGTCCGTGGATATACTGCTGGAACATGAACCTTGGGATCACATCGGTATTGATCTTAAGATCGAGGGCAGGACAGACCATCAGAGGCTTAAGCTCGGAAGCAAAATACAGATCGTCTCCGTCCAGCGCGTAGTAGAGTGGTTTCTTGCCTATCCTGTCTCTGAGTAGATATACGGCATCCGTTTCTCTGTCATATATGGCGATGGCAAACATCCCGTGAATGCGGCTTACCATATCTATTCCCCACTTAAGGTATGCGGCTAAGATCACCTCGGTATCGCAGGTGGATACATAAGGGTAATCCTTAAGCTCTTCCTTGAGTGCGGGATGATTGTATATCTCTCCGTTAAATACCACACTGACACGACCGTCACAAGAATGCATCGGCTGGTGTCCTTTGGGAGACAAGTCTATTATCGACAGACGCCTTTGCGCGAATCCTATGGTATATCCGTTTTTGCCTGCATACAGTTCCACACCGGAATCATCCGGGCCCCTGTGATACATGGTATCGTTCATCGCACGAAGTGCATCTTCGGTTATTCTTTTTCCTGATATAAATCCGCATATTCCGCACATGTCATATGCTCCTTTTTAGGTTTTCGTAAAAAACGGGCGACTGACCTTTTTAAAGGCCGGTTATCTTTGAACAGTCGGGGCGAACACATAAGGTATTACTTAGCCTTAGCGATCAGTTCATTTATATATTCCTTCCACTGTGATGCAACTGACTCGGCGTTTGCTATATCCGCTATCTTACGTGCTTCATTGCCGAGTCTTACTGCAAGTTCTCTGTCTTCTATGAGCCTGTTGATCCCGTCGACCAGTGCATCCTCGTTTTTGATCGGGATCAGAAGTCCGTTCTCGCCGTCTCTCATCACGGTAGCGGGTCCTCCGCAGGGACAGTCGGTCGCAACTGTCGGCATCCCGAGTGCCATGGCTTCTAACAGTGAGTTGGGCAGTCCTTCCCAATCCGATGTAAATGCGTAGACCATTCCTTTGGGCAGTTCTGTTTCGAGTGAGTCACTCGCTCCCATTAAGAATATATAGTCGTGCGCATTATTCTCTTCTATTATCTTCTCAAGTATCTCCTTTGTTCCGTCGAATGAATCTCCGCCGTAGAGTCTTAAGACATAGTCGGGGTGCTTTTCGTGAACTCTTATAAAGGCCTTGAGTAAAAGAGGCTGATTCTTGAAGTCCACAAGACGCGCATGATGAACTACGGCCTTCTCACGGTCGCTGTCATCAACAAAGGGAGTGCCTATATATTTGGGATTGATGGGATTGAGGATGATCCTTGAATTCTCCTGAAGATAAGGACGGAAGAATTCTCTCTGTCCCGTTGTCTGGAATACACAACCCGCAGCCTTAGGGAAGAGCCATCGTATCTGTACCTTATCCGAGAGAGCATCATAATGTCCTACGGGATCAGTACGTATCGATATGAGAACCGGTATGTCTGAATCACCTGCGGCCATAAGGGCCCTGTAGTTGGCTCTCTGCGCGAATGCTATCAAAATGTCCGGTTTGTATTCTCTGACGAATTCCTTAAGATATTTGATCCTTAAGAAGAACTTGGTCACCCGGCTTTTATTCTCATCCGTATCACGAAGTCCCACGTGAACTCTTGTTACACGGGGATCTAAGGCAAACTCGTCTTCATCCTGCCATTCGGTGGCCACATATACTTCTTCACCTTCTGCCGCAAGTTCATTTGCAAGGGATGAGACGACTCTCTCGGCTCCGCCCTGAGCTAAGCAGTTTAAATGGAATGCTATCTTGCTCATCAGTATGTCACTCCTTACTCACATCATAGATAAATATAACTTATGGACTATGTGAATGCAAGAGAATAACAACTTGAACAAGGCAGCGTTTTCCTATAAAATTATAGGTTAGGATAAGAGGGATCGATATGGTCATAATACGCAGCAGAAAACACGGAATAGATTTCATAAAGGTCTGGTTTGCAGCCAAGCCGATCGCGGACAAAGGTGTCATCGAATATCATCAGTCACTTTTTAAGCGCAAGAACAGTGAAGAATTCGACACGCTCATATCAGACATAACCGGTACACCCGATGAGATCAAGGGCAAGTTTAATAAGGGCTGCCGTTACAAGGTCAACAGGGCACAGAGAGAGGATGTCAGCGTCCGAATGCTTGACGGATCAGACATAACGGATGAAGAGATAGATAAGTTCCTTGAGTTTTTTAAGGATTTCTGGGAGACCAAGGGAAGTGAGCTTGCGGGGATCGACAGATTGAGGGATGAACTTAAGCGCTACAGAGACTCAGACGCTCTCTCTTTTTCAATCGCAACGGTCAAGGGACAGGATGCCGTATATCATACCCATATAAGAGATGACGAGAAGGCCAGACTTCTGCATTCGGCATCGTTATACAGGCTCATGTCGGATGAGGAGAGCGACAGTCGTAACCTCATAGGAATGGCCAACCGATACATGCATTATGCTGATATGCTTCATTTCAAGGAAATGGGGCTTAAACTCTATGACTGGGGCGGCGCGGGCAAGGCCGATGATGTTGCCAATATCACGGAATTCAAGGAGAGTTTCGGCGGTTATGCCCAGACAAGCTATGATCATACGGTGTACAGGGGGTTCAAGGCCGGATTGTTCGATCTTCTGGTCAGAGCCATGGATGATGTGTTGTTAAACAGAGCATGAACATACTGATAATTCGGACTGAAGGCCCTAAGATTCCCATAGATACATACAATGTTCCCGAGATCGAATTGGCCAAGGCATTTGTCAGAGCGGGACATCAGGCTGATGTTGTGCTGTACGGCGGGATGGATGATGACAGGACGCAGCTTGTACCTGTCAATGATACCGGGGTCGTGATCTATGATGAGAAGCTCTTAGGAGATGACGCCTATGTCAGAGAAGGAGATATCGATACAGAGGATCCGGACAGGTTTATTTCCGTATATTATCTGAGTTCGCTTAAGGCAATGGGAGGATGCATATTCTTCTCACTGGGAAGCATGGTATCGGGTTATGATCGTCTGATGGTCAGAGGCTATGACAGGTTCACATCCTGGCTGTATTATTCGGACAGGAAATGGCGTGACAAGGCCGTCATATATCAGGAAGCCTATGAATATGGGGCGAACAGAGGCTACGGCAGGAAATGCATATTCTTTGACAAAACGATCCTTAAGATAAGGAATGCGCCAAATACGTTATGCTTCGCCGTAAGTGATAAGGCGGCTGAGTTTCTTAAGTCGAAGGGCTTTGAGAATGTCCATACAGTGGGATACGGTCTTGATACGGACACTCTGGATGAGACGATCGAAGCCGATGAAGCCGGAGCAGGATCGGGAAGTGCAGGTACGGAGTTTGGCAGAGCGCTTAAGAAAGCAGGGGCTGACAGAGCGGGAGAGTTCTTTACGTTTTTGTTCGCGGGAAGACTTGGCACCGAAAGCAACGTGAAGTTCGCACTCGATCTGGCAGACAGGATGTTAACTGCTCATGAAGATGTCAGATTTGTCTTCATTGGCGACGGAGACAGGATATATAAGAGCGAATGCCTGTCGAGGATGCGTAAGTGGATGGACAGAGGCAGGATCACATATGCTTCATCTGTCAGGATGTCTGAGATCCCTTCCGTATACAGAATGACGGATTGCGTCATACATCCGGATATATACGATCCGGCAGGCAGGATGATATATGAGGCGGTGTATTTCGGAGTGCCTGTGATCACAGGTAATACAGCCGGAGCGGACATACTCATCAGAAATGAGATTAACGGCATCGTGCCCGAAGATATGACACTGGTGTCATGGACGAATGCCGCCGAGAAGATATATTCCGATGTCAATCTTCGCAACAGACTCAAGGTCGCGTTGTTAGATGACAGAGACAGACTCAAATGGGACAATGTGGCGGCAAGAATGCTTAAGGCCATGCCCGGAAAGGACAGAAAACAGAAATGAACATACTATTTACCATAGCGGGGAGAGCCGGTTCGAAGGGGATCAAGAATAAGAACATAAGGGATTTTAACGGCAGGCCTCTGCCTTATTATTCACTCTCTGCCATAGATCTCTATCTTAAGAAGATAGGAGCACTGCCTGTTGACGGAGAGATAAGAAAGGGCTCTGACAGGTATGATGTCGCCCTGTCCACTGACAGTGAGGAACTCATCGACCTCATTAAGAAGAATCCTTTTATGAAGGTCGAAATCATCAGAAGGACAGAAGAGTTAAGCGGTGATACCGTTGCCAAGAAGGATGTCATCTGGGATATGCTCACGCGCATGGAAGAGAGAAAAGGCTGCCTCTATGACATGGTGGTTGACTTAGATCTTACATCGCCTTTGCGTACTGTTGAGGATGTGAGCAATCTGATCGAGACTTCGGCCAAGACCGGTGCGGACATAACCTATTCCGTGACTCCGTGCAGACGTAATCCGTATTTTAACCAGGTAATAAGGAGCGACAAGGGTTTCTGTAAAGCCATAGACACCGAGTTTACGGCGAGGCAGCAGGCTCCGGAAGTATATGACATGAACGCTTCACTGTATGCATACAGACCCGGTCATCTCAAGGCCGGCGGCGGATTTAATGAAGGGTATTTTGAGGCCATAATCATGTATGATACGGCCGTTCTCGATCTTGATCATGAGAATGATTTCGAACTGATGGAACTCATCGCAGATTATCTGTATAAGAAGAAGCCCGAGTTTGGGGAAATATACAGAAACATACCGGAGAAGAGATAATGACTGACGATAAGAAGATAATGACAGACGGGATAATATTTGATGTTGATGGGACCGTATGGGATTCCACCCCCATCGTAGAACAGGCATGGAACAGAGCGCTGGAGGAATCGGGGTATTCCGTCAGAGTAACGGCAGACAGGCTTAAAGGTCTGTTCGGACTGCCGATGGATGATATAATAGCTGACCTCCTTCCGGAGGCATCACCTGAGGAGCGGACAAAGTTCGCCCCGTTAAGCTATAAATACGAGCATGAATACTTAAGTGAAAACGGCGGAGTTGTATACGAGGGTTTCGGCGAGATGCTGCGTAAGCTCTATGATGCCGGATTCGATCTGTATGTAGTCAGCAACTGTCAGGCCGGATATATCGAACTGATGCTTGAGAAGACCGGCTTTGGCCGATATATCAAGGATCATGTGTGTTTCGGAGACAACGGTCTGTTTAAGGCAGAGAATATCAACCTCATATGTGAGCGCAACGAGATTAAGAAACCCATATATGTCGGAGATACGCAGATGGATGCCGATGCCTGCATCAAGGCCGGAGTTCCCATCGTATTTGCTTCTTACGGATTCGGCAGGGTGGCAGATCCTGACTATGTGATCGACAAACCGGCAGATCTTGTCGGATTGTTCGTGTAAGAACGGAGAATGATATGAAGATCTGTGTGGCGGGACTCGGTTCCATTTCCAAGCGACATATTAAGAACTTAAAGAGGCTGTATCCGGATGCGGATATAGACATACTTCGTCACGTAAAAAACGTGGCGACAGACTATGATCCTGCTTCGGGAGTGAGTGCGGACTTAGTAGCGAACACAGGGGACAGCGTATCCACGGATAGCGAATATGGTCATGAAGTATACTCTGTCGAAGCGCTTAAGGATAAGTATGATGCCGTGTTTATCACGAATCCGACGACACTTCATATGACGACTTTGAAGAAACTGATCGACAGATCGGATGCATTCTTCATTGAAAAACCATTAAGACCGATCATGCATGCTGACACATCGGGGATATCCGTAAACGAAGATATGAACATCATTGATGAACTTCCCGATGATAAGGTGTTCTACGTCGCATGTCCGATGAGATATACGACTGTCGTCAGATGGCTTAAGGATAATCTCGATCCTTCAAGTGTACTCAGCATACGTGCGATCTCATCGAGTTATCTTCCCGAGTGGAGACCGGGTACGGACTATTCCAAATGCTATTCCGCAAGACGATCTCTCGGAGGAGGAGTCGCTGCGGATCTTATACATGAATGGGATTACATCTCATATATTTTCGGCAGACCCGATAAGATAATGAGCATTGAGAGGAAACTGTCTTCCCTTGATGCGGATGTAGAGGATATCGCAGTCTATATAGGTGAATATCCTGATAAGATCGCAGAGGTTCATTTAGACTATTTCGGCAGAAGCACCAGGCGTGAGCTCGAACTTTTTACGACGGATGATACGATCATATGCGATTTCATAAACAATAAGATCACTTATCTTAAGTCGGGCAGGGTCATCGAACTTGATGAAGAAAGAGATGATTATCAAACTGCGGAACTTAAGCATTTCTTTGATATTGCAGAAGGCAGGATCGCAAATGATTCTTCTGCACACGAGGCCGAGGCATTACTGGAACTTATTGAGATATGAGAACATGGATCAAACTGATAATCGCATATTTCATCACTTTTGCCGTCTTTAATATCGGTGGCTTTGAATCTTCCGATATCATGATGGGCGCAGTGTTTATCGGTACGTTCATGCTCTTAAGACTCCTTCCTGACGGCCGCAAAACCCCCGATGAGATGCTTCGTGACAGCATATATGCGCATATACGCGAAAGAGCCGGAAGCGGCGCCATAGATGTAAGGAAGCTTGACAAGGCGTCGAGGATCGTGGCTTTTATCTGGACACTCTTATATGTGATCTACCTAAGAGGCAGGATCGACAGGGATCTGTCCAACCCGCTTTTCAGGGCAGTTTATGTGTTCCTGACCGTGGCCGGCCTGTATATCGTACTCTATCTTGTGATCAGATCTGTTCTTGCATGGGTTATGTCAACCAGACCCTTGTATGTGTTCAGCGTTACTTTCCCAAACAACAAGAAGGATGTTATGTCAACTATAAACAGATTCCCGTTAAAACTTTTTCTTAAATATGCGGGGATCATTTTCTTATGCATGCTGCCGTTGTTCCTGCTCAATGCTCCCGGAACACTGACAGTGGATTCTTTTGACCAGCTTTCTCAGGCAAGAGGTCTTGCTCCTTACAGCGACCATCATCCGTGGGTACACACTCTTATCATCCGTGCGCTCTATAATGCCGGATATGCGCTGAGTGGCAGTGTATACGGTGGCATAGCCTTCTATACCGTTACACAGATGATCGTCGTATCGCTTGCAGTGGCATATTCGATAGTCAGCCTGACAGAACCTGATATAGCTTCTTATGTCAAAAACGAGGCGTCTGACACACAGGCCCCTGCAGATCCTTTAAAAGCGGGGCGGACCGTAAGGATACTCATGTTGCTTGGCTTTGTACTGTATCCGTATAACCTCGCCTATTCGATCACGATGTGGAAGGATGTCCTTTTCTCGGCGGCAGTCCTTACTCTTACCGTAACGATATACAGGATATGGGTGCGAAGGATACTGTCCGTGAGAGATATGATACTTTTTGCCGTAAGCGGACTCGGGATGTGCATGCTTCGTCATAACGGTCTGTATGCATATATACTGACGATGTTTGTCATATTCATTTGTGAAGGGATAAGGCTTAAGAAGGAGAGGAAGCTGTCTAAAGATGACATCAGGATCGGACTCTGTGAAGATCCTAAGAAATGCTATATCACAGTCCTTGCTGCCGCGGTGATCGTCCTTATACTTACAGCTCTTGTAAGAGGGCCCGTTCAAAAGGCGGCCAATGTAGAGTCGGGCGATTTTGCACATAATCTTCCGATACCGCTCCAACAGGTAGCAAGGGTGGTATATGACGGATGTGAGCTTACGGGTGAAGAGATACATAGCCTTGAAAAGATAAATTCCGTGGAATTCCTGCGCACTGAATATACTCCTGGCGGAGCCGATCCTGCCGTACAATGGGGAGCGTTCGGTAACCTTGATGAGAACAAGGCAGAGTTTTTTGCCGTGTGGTTAAAGCTTATGATCAAGCATCCCGGTGAATACATATTGGCTTTTATTGACCAGACCCGGGGTTATTATACGACTATGGCTCCGGAGCAGACGGAGTATTACGGAATACTGCCAAATGAGGACGGACTCGAGCCGCAGCCGGTACTCGGTGCATCGGTAAGGATCAAGATAAATGAGATCTGCGGGAAGCTGCATCTGATGTTCCCGGTATACGGGATACTGTACAGCATGGGTGCATGTTTCATGTTACTGATCCCCGGAGCATCGATAGTGATCCTAAGCGGTCGTAAGGAGAAGCTTTATGCATATCTTCCTTTTATATCGCTTATGCTCACATTGATGGTGGCGGTGCCGCTGTGTGCGGATCTTCGTTATGCCTATCCTTTGATGTTGGCGATGCCTGCCCTCATACGTATCACGCTCGCTGACTGAACAGATCCCGGACGAAAATGAGGAAAAGAGAATGAATAAATACAAGAAAAAGATATTCAATATGATAGAGATCGGAAATAAGGACGACAAGATAAGCCGCACATTCGATATTGTGATAGTGCTGGCGATCGTGCTCAATCTGTTCGCGATCTTAGCCGACACATTTGACGAGATGCAGCCTTGCCACGGACTGCTTGATGTGATCGAGCTTGTGACTATCATCATATTTACGATCGAGTATATCTTAAGGTTGTGGACATCCGAGTATCTATATCCTGACAAAGGGTATTCGAAACTTAAGAGTGCGGTATTCTTCATCTTCTCGTTCTACGGTATCATAGATCTGTTAAGCTTCCTGCCGTACTATCTGCCCTTGTTATTCCCTACGGGCGCGGTCGTGTTCAGACTGTTGCGTGTATTCAGGATACTGCGACTTTTCAGGATCAATGCCCAGTATGATGCGTTCAACGTGATCACGAACGTTCTTAATGATAAGAAGACACAGTTGGTCTCAAGTACCTGTCTGGTGCTGATACTCATGGTCGCATCGAGCCTGGGAATGTACAGTCTTGAACATGAAGCGCAACCTGATGTATTTAAGAATGCGTTCTCGGGTATGTGGTGGAGTGTTTCGGCTCTGCTCACGGTCGGATACGGCGATATCTATCCCATAACCGTGGCCGGCAAGATCCTGGGTATAATCTCGGCATTCTTAGGAGTTGGAATGGTGGCTATCCCCACAGGTATCATAAGCGCCGGATTCGTTGAGC
>CAMNDJ010000036.1 GCA_946535225.1 uncultured Lachnospiraceae bacterium | reverse complement strand
CCTCGTGTCCCGAAGGACCCGCGATCATCCGCCTCACAATCCTTATTCAGTTGACATCGCCAAATGGTGTAGCATCACATATAATACACCGCAGGCACGCTTGCGCTAGGATTTTTGCGTAGCGGTACATAAGGTGCCATAGGACGGCACCTAAGTACCGACGCAAAAAAACTACCTGCTTGTGTATCATATGTGCTGCTACATCTGTTTGTTACTCTTATTGAAATAGTATGCTTTCAGTTCATCAAGGCTGTGCTGGAACTTCTTTGAGACCATCCGCGGATTGCCTTTGATGATGAGTTTGGTAAGGCTGTTCCTGAATGAATATATGCCTGTCAGGCGTTCCTTAAGCATGGATGCCTTGGTACGAAGTTCGATGAGTTCTTCCTTGGCCGCTTCGGGAATGCCGACCTTGTCCTTGACAGACGCAAGCACATTCTCTATGGCACCGAGCATCTCGGATACCTGAGCGACTCTCCTGTCAACCCACTTGTCCTTCTCATCATCGGCCACCGCAAGAAGCACATCCACTCTCTTCTGCATACGTTCGGCCTCGGCTTTGATAGCCTCCATACGTATGAGTATATCACGGAAGTCAAGTGCCGCCTTGACGGACAATGACAGATCCGCAAAGAATATCATGGATACGATCAGTACGAGAAGCTGCTCATATCTGTCCGGAATACTCGCTTCGAGTCTTTCCACCGGCACATGTATGAACCTTGTCAGCAGTACCGCAAACATCCCCCATACCAGGGATACCGGAGCACATATATAACCGTTTAAGTTAAGCGGCGCCTTCGAATAGTCCCAGTAACGTACCTTAAAAAGTGCTTCCATAACCATTCCGGTAAAATATTCAAGGATCGTTGCCCCTATCGCACCTGCTAAGAAAGTCAGATACAGATTGTCCCGAAACGGTGACGACACTAAGAGCATGACCGTAGTACCGCATCCGTATATCGGTATCACGGGCCCTTTCATGAACCCTCTGTTGGTCAAATGCCTTTCGACTATCGAACAATATGAACACTCCCACACCCATCCTATCACACAGTAGATGTAGAAAAAGAAAAGCCATTGAATAAATGTATATTCAAGCATATCCGTCCTCACGCCAAGCCTGTCACATGCTGTCTTATCTTACAGATTACTGAAATCTATCACCGGATTCTTAGGCTCCTTTACCGTCACAACGCTTTCCGCATATAGTACCGGTCCCAGGCCCTGATAAGCTGCCTCGTTTTCCAGTTTGACAGTCGCTCTGACTTTTACCCATTCCTTCTCCGGAAGAGTCGATGCCTTGTCCCACTTGCATATGAATCCGAGGAAAGCCATATCTTCCGCACAGCAGGTCATTGCCATGCGTCCGGGAACAAATACATCTTCAGGAAGGTCCGGCGGCTTGATGACATTTCCGATGTATTCCACCTTCTTGCCGTCATAGCGCTCCATATTGTCCATGATGTCAATGTACCAGATAGCATAACCCTTATCATCGAGTTCTATCACATCAGCATCAAGATCATATGGCAATTCCTCTGCCAGACTTACATTGACCTCGCCGTCCTTGTCCTCAAATATGATCTCGGCAGATGCATTGACTGCCTTGACATTGCGCTTATAGCTTGCAAGATCATCTATCCCGTCACAGCGGTTGAATATGATCATCTCCGAGTTTCTGACGTGCTCTGCCACGAGTGAACGCATATTGGTATAGAACATCGGAAAAGTCGACGCATCTATGGTTGTTATCTGTTGTTCGATCTTCCAGTCCGCGGGGAGTACCATATTCTTGGGATTCCACATCCCGTTGTATTCAATTATGATCCTGTCCGGATTCACCTTTTTCTCAAGATATTTGAGTGACTCCGGCGTGAAATCCTCTTCTTCCTCTATCGGCTCAAGTATGGTGCGGGTCTTTTTAAGAAGTTTTGCATCATATTCATTCTCGCCGTCCTCACACAGGATAAGAAGCGTTCGTCCCATTGACTGGAAATACGGCTGTGCAAGAGTATAGCTTATGAATTCCGTCTTACCGCTCTCTAAGAATCCGTTGATCAAATATACCGGTATCATGAAAACAGCTCCCTTATCTTATCTTCTTTGATCTCGGCGCCTATAACGACTATTCTTCCGGTCACATCGGCCTTGCCGTATCTGACGTTTATCTCACCCGGTGTATAGTCGAAATGGATCCAGTCCTCTCCTTCCAAGCCTGCAACGATACCTTTGCTGCGCAGTACCATTCCGTACTCATCATCGTCCTCGAGCGCCTCTAAGATCTTCTCTATGTCATCCTTTGTATATGCCTTTGTAGTCTCAAATCCTATGCTGTCAAATACCTCATCCGCATGATGATGACCTTCATGCCCGTGATCGTGTCCGCAACCGCAGCTGCAATGATCTCCATGCTCGTGGTCATGATGGTGTTCATGCTCGTCATGATCATGGTCATGATGGTGCTCATGCTCGTCATGGTCGTGGTCGTGATGATGGTGCTCATGCTCATGCTCGTCGTGGTCATGATGATGATGCTCATGCTCATCGTGCTCTCTCATGACCTGCTCAAGCAATTCCTTCTCTAAATCCTTGGCTCCTTCAATGGTATCGAGAATGGTCTTGCCCTCAAGCTTATCCCAGGGTGTCGTAACTATGACAGCTTTGTCATTATGCTCTCTGATGAGCTCGATTGCCTTATTCATCTTATCTTCGGATATGACACCGGTACGACTTAGTATTATCGTACCTGCATGCTCTATCTGATTTATGAAGAACTCACCGAAGTTCTTGATATACATCTTGGCCTTGGAAGCATCCACTACTGCTACCGCACTGTTAAGTGCCGCGCCTTCAAGTCCCGCATTCTGTACAGCTTTCATCACATCCGAAAGCTTACCGACACCCGAGGGCTCTATGAGTATCCTCTCGGGATGATATTTATCAAGCACCTCTTTGAGTGCCGTAGCAAAATCTCCGACGAGTGAACAGCAGATACATCCCGAGTTCATCTCAGTGATCTCTATGCCCGCCTCCTTAAGGAAACCTCCATCGACACCGATCTCGCCGAATTCATTCTCGATGAGTACCACCTGCTCGCCCTTAAGCGCCTCGCTTAAGAGTTTCTTGATGAGAGTAGTCTTACCTGCTCCCAAAAATCCTGACACAATATCAATTTTAGTCATAATATTCCTCCTTTGGTCAAGTTGACCACATCACTTCTTAAACAGGGAAACATGAACCTCCCACGAATTCCCTCGCTATCGAATTGTTCGGCAAAAAATCCGTCGGGATGCTCAAGAAATACCCCAGGAACTTAAGCAGTCTCTTAGCTTCATAGTATTCCGGTTCATCTTTGTTTATGCTGTATAATATCGGCTCGGCATACTGTTTAAGAGCAGCCAGCTCGTAAATGAGCACCGAATTGAACATCACATCCGCTTCTTCCTGGAACGGGAAGATGTTCTCCTCTTCACCCTTGCGGACATTCGGCCACATCTGGATCGTCCTCTTTGCAGAAGCACCTCTCGTACGATAGTCTCTTACCATACGGCGCAACAGTCTTCCGTCAGTTGTCGGTATCCTGTTGTGTCCGTCTATATTGATCGTAGTGAGCGCACTGATGAATATCTTGTATTTGCTCTCTTCGGGGAGTGCATAACTCATCTTGGGATTGAGTCCGTGTATACCTTCTATGACAAGGATGTCATCCGGCTCAAGCTTAAGCGTGTTGCCCTTATACTCCCTGACGCCCGTCTTGAAATTGTATGTTGGCATTTCAACTTCTTCGCCCGCAAGAAGCTTAAGCATATCCTTATTGAACTGCTCGACATCTATGGCTTCCAAACATTCGAAATCATAATCACCGTTTGCATCTCTTGGTGTTATCGATCTGTCGACAAAGTAATTGTCAAGCGCTATGGGATGCGGCTTAAGTCCGTGTGTCTTAAGCTGTATCGAAAGCCTGTGTGAGAACGAGGTCTTGCCGGATGATGAAGGTCCTGCTATCATGACAAACTTCACACCTTCTCTTGCCGCGATCTCTGTTGCTATCTCACCTATACGTCTCTCCTGAAGAGATTCCTGAACAAGGATGATCTCCTCCATATTACCGGCACATATCTGATTGTTCAGATCGCCGACTGTCTCGACATTCATCTGCAGAGACCAGTCTGTTGTACGCTTAAGTGCCGCGAAGAGCTTCGCTCTGGGTTCGAACGTCCTTAACTTCTCAGGCTCCTTTCTGTCAGGAAGAAGCAGGAGGAAGCCGTTCTCATAAGGGAGCACCTCATAATACTTCACATAGCCCGTACTCGGGAACATGTATCCGTAGAAATAATCGTGATATCCGTCGATAGAATACACATTGACGGAAGAACTCTGTCTGTATCTGAACAGCTCGACCTTATCTTCCATACCCTGCGATCTGAACAGTTCAACAGCCTTATCTATGGGATAGCTCTTCTTGGTGATCGGCAAATTGGCATCCGTTATCTCTCTCATGCGCTTACCGACAGCGGCTATCATCGAATCATCCGCCTTGTAATCGCCCTTAACGGATATATACGTTCCGTCACCTATGACGAACTCAACCTTTGCCAAAGCCTTAACGGGATCTCCTATCACATCGGCAAGAGCCTTCATGAAGATCATCGTAGCTGTTCTTTCATACGTTTTGTGACCTATGACATCTGACAGAAGTATGAACTCAATATCGGCATCACCGGTAACGGTCTTACTCAATTCCATGATCTTACCGTTCTCCGTAACAAGAGATATCCATCCTTTATTCTGCTCCTGGAAAGGTGCGATCACCTCTTCATATGTCGTGCCGATCGCTGCTTCAACTGTTTTCCCGCCAATACGTAATAATGCCATAGTCTTAATTACCTCCATTCCCTGTCAAGCAACACATCCGCAAATTCGATCCTGCGGACGATGTCTTCTCTTCTTGTTTCGGTCCTTACGGATATGTCATCCTTATCGGATAATCCGTTCAATATATCCTCAAGACCTTTTCTGTCCTTTAACAGATATTCATGTAAAACCGGATGAGACTTGGATATCAGCAAGGGTCCGTACAATGCATCCGCCTCAGAGAGCTTCTCATGCGCTGTCTCTCTGTCTTCTTCGTATGTGATATATGACGCATGTGTCATATTCTCCGATGAGTATCTGTATTTGATCGCGGTATAGAACTTACCGTCCTCATATACCATATCTTCATCGATCATCGTAAATCCGAAGTCCTCCATCTTAAGTCTTAATACATCGAGGTTGGACTGAGCCTGAATAATGAAACAATCAATATCCCTGTATATATCGATATTCTTCTCGACCATTTGAAGCGCGAGCATTCCGCCGATACCCGCCATGACTATGACATCGACTTCCGGTCTTCCGAGATCATCTCTCATAATCCCGTCTGCACCGTCAGCCAGTCTCAGTTCGATACTGTCGTTAAGTCCTGCATGTTTAACGGTCTTTATGGCCCGCTTAAGGGGGCCTTCGGCAACATCGGATGCGATAACATGAGTCGCGATCTTTTTTTCAATGAGATATACCGACAGTTTGCCGTGGTCACAGCCTATATCGGCTACCCTTGCGCCAACCGGTACAAGAGAAGCGTTCATCATCATTCTACTGCCAAGCGTCATATCCTTACCCGTACCAAATATCCTTAATCCAGATAATCGCGGAGTTTGCGGCTTCTGGTAGGATGGCGGAGCTTACGCAGCGCCTTGGCCTCTATCTGTCTGATACGTTCTCTCGTTACATTGAACTCCTTGCCCACTTCTTCGAGTGTTCTGCCTCGTCCGTCTTCCAGACCGAATCTTAAGCTGAGCACCTTCTTCTCACGATCGGTGAGTGTATTCAATACTTCTTCGAGCTGCTCGCGAAGCAATGTATATGCAGCCGCATCCACGGGAACCGGAACGTTGTCATCCTGGATGAAGTCACCCAGATGGCTGTCTTCCTCTTCGCCGATAGGTGTCTCAAGAGATACAGGCTCCTGAGAGATCTTGAGTATCTCGCGAACTCTCTCAACCGGCATGTTCATCTCAACAGCTATCTCTTCAGGGGTAGGTTCGCGCCCGAGTTCCTGCAGCAGCTGTCTTGATACTCTGATGAGCTTGTTGATGGTCTCAACCATGTGAACAGGTATACGTATCGTACGGGCCTGATCTGCGATGGCTCTGGTTATCGCCTGTCTTATCCACCATGTTGCATATGTCGAGAACTTATAACCCTTACGGTAATCGAATTTCTCCACCGCCTTGATAAGACCCAGATTGCCTTCCTGTATGAGGTCAAGGAAGAGCATTCCTCTGCCCACATATCTCTTGGCTATACTTACGACAAGACGAAGGTTGGCTTCGGCAAGTTTCTTCTTGGCTTCCTCATCGCCCTTCTCCATGCGCTTGGCAAGCTCTATCTCCTCCTCTGCGCTAAGAAGCGGAACCTTACCGATCTCTTTAAGATACATCCTGACGGGATCTTCGATGCTGACGCCCTCGGGAACCGACAGATCGATATTCTCCACATCGACCTCGTCTTCGTCGGACAATACGACATCATCATCCTCTATGAGTTCGTCATCGATATCATCGGCTTCCTTCTTAAGGACATCAACTCCGTTGCTGTCTAATGTCTCAAGTATCTTGTCGAACTCCTCGTCACTGAGCTGCTGGTCTATGAACTGCTCCTGAACTTCCTTGTATTCGAGTTCACTCTTTTTCTTCTTGGCGGCATCAACAAGCATCCTTATCTTGTCGCCGTACTTACTGATGTCGGGCTCATCATCATCATAGTCCTCATCATTAAGCTCATCATCGTCAAGATCATCGATCTCATCATCATCGAAATCCTCGACTGTCTCATCATCCTCGATGACTTCTTCCACGATCTCTTCGATTTCCTTTTTCTTCCTGGCCATTGCTTTCTCCTCTCAATTTCACCTTGGTCGGTTTTTATTTATCAAGTGTTATCTGTATTCCTCTTAGTCTCTCAAGCTGTTTCTTGCCTTTTATCACATCATCAAGTGCAGCCACGTCCGAAGACAGCTTCTTGGAATTATATTCGTAACTGTTCTCCTTGACCTTTATGAGAATCTCCTTTAGCGCATGTTCCCTGTCAAGCTTACTGCCGTTTTCTATGATGTTACCTTCGGGTCCCGATATACCGGTATTGAACATGGATGCCACGATCTTCTGTTCTTCCTCATCCTCAAATTCCGATATGATCGAAGCCGGAATGAGGTTGGCATTTTCTATCCCCGTTATCACCTTCTTTGCAACCTTCGCATACAGTTCATCGGTAAAATCCGACGGGCTTATGTATTCCGATATCTTAGGGTATATCTCCGGTTCTTCGGACAACCATGTGATCAGTATCCTCTGAGCCGTCTTAAGCCCTTCTTCGGGTGCATTCTTCTTATTATCCGTAGGAAGAGGCCGGGGCTTTAGCGGCTTGATAAGTCCGGTCTGTGCCACCACCGTACCTACAAGTTTTCGCATACTCTCAGGATTGACCGAGTATTCCCGGCATATGCCCTCTAGATAATTATTTCTCTCCACGTCATCGGCAAAAGAGCATAGTTTCCCTGCTATCTCCTTATGGAACCTGGTCTTGCCGTCCGGATCGCTTAAGTCAAAATTTCTCGATAATACGTCTATCTCAAAATAGAAACTGTTGCGGGCATTGGCTATCCTTTTTTCGAATTCTTCTTTGCCAAGGTTTTTGATGAACTCATCCGGATCCTTATAGGGCTTAAGATCCAGCACTCTGCCGCTCAATCCGTTCTCTCTGAGTATCCCTATGGCTCTTATCGCCGCTTTGGTCCCCGCTCCGTCACTGTCATATGACAGTATCACATCCTGCGTAAATCGCTTGAGTATATTTGCCTGGCCTGACGTAAAAGCCGTTCCGAGCGACGCCACGGCCTCGTTAAAGCCCGCCTGATGCATCGCGATGACGTCCATATAGCCTTCGCACAGGATCATATGTCCTTTCTTGGAACTCCTGGCGAAATTCAGGCCGTAAAGATTCCTGCTCTTGTCAAAGACCGGAGTCTCAGGGCTGTTGAGATACTTGGGTTCTCCTTCACCCATCACACGACCGCCGAATCCTATGACTCTGTGATTGATATCCTGTATCGGGAACATGACTCTGTTCCAGAACTTGTCATGTGTACCGTGTTTCTCATCATGACTGGCCAGTCCGGACTTTACTATCATCTCGTCCTTGTAGCCTTTGCTCCTTAAGTACTTGACCAGGTCATCCGAATACATATTGGAATATCCCAGTCCCCAGGACTTCATTGTGTCATCCGTAAGCTGCCTGCCCTTAAAATACTCGTATCCGTGTTTTCCGGCGGGACTTCGCAACGCATAATAGAAATATTTGGCCGCCTCTTTATTTATCTCCAAAAGCAGTTGCTTCTCATTTGCCGCCTTCTTCATCTCGGCGCTCATCTCTACCTCGGGCAGCTTGATCCCCGCTCTGTCCGCAAGCATCTTAACCGCTTCTGAGAACGTCGCATTCTCATACTGCATTAAGAAGGATATCACGTTTCCTCCCGCACCGCAGCCGAAACAGTAGAACATCTGCTTGGAAGGAGTCACCCCGAATGAAGGCGTCTTCTCGTTGTGAAACGGACACAGTCCGAAATAAGTCGACCCCTTTTTCTGGAGCCTGACATGTTCGGATATCACATCCACTATGTTATTTCTGGCTCTTACTTCTTCTATTATCTCATCCGGATAATACATGCCTACCCCTTAAGAATATCCCTGCACTAATACCTGGTGACCGGCCACGACTTCGGTATGAACAGATCTTCATACAGAGCGATCGCATATCTGTCGGTCATGGAAGAGATATAATCACAGACCACCCTGTCCTTATCTTCCCCTCGGTCCAACATGAGCTTCATCTCTCCTGTCATCTCATCTATATGACTGCTGTAATGCTCATACAGAGTCTTGACCAGATCGACAGCCTTTTTCTCTTCGCTTTTGACCTTGGGATTGGTATACACATTGTCGAACATGAACTGGCGAAGATCCTTCATGGCCTTGGCCACGGGTTCCGACATCTGAATATCCGGTTTGTTCATGCTGTTTACGACGACATCATGTATAAAGGTATCCAATCTCTGTCCGGTAGTCCGGCCGGCGATCTCTCTTATCTTATCAGGCACATCCTCTTCCTTAAGGATACCGCCTCTTATCGCATCATCCATATCATGATGTATATATGCGATCTTGTCCGAGATACGCACGATCCTGCCTTCTAACGTAAAAGGATTACCGCTTGTCTGGTGATTGAGTATCCCGTCTCTGACTTCCATCGTGAGGTTAAAGCCCTGTCCGTCCTTCTCAAGAACATCCACAAGCCTTAGGCTCTGCTCATTATGCGCAAACCCTAAGGGGCACACATCATTAAGTGCCCTCTCTCCGGCATGCCCGAAAGGCGTATGCCCGAGATCATGTCCGAGAGCGATCGCCTCTACCAGGTCTTCGTTCAGTCTCAGTGCCTTGGCTATCGTGCGGGCATTCTGGCTCACCTCAAGAGTATGCGTAAGCCTTGTTCTGTAATGATCCCCCTCGGGGGTTAAGAACACCTGCGTCTTATCCTTGAGGCGCCTGAAGGATTTGCTGTGAAGTATCCTGTCGCGGTCTCTCTGGAACACGGGCCTTATGTCACACTGCTCCTCATCCCTTAATCTTCCCCTGGAATTGACGCTTAAGGTCGCATACTGACTCAGTGTTTCTTTTTCAATCTCTTCAAGTTTGATCCTTACACTTGTATCCATCGTCAGAGCCTCCAATACTATTATTCCGTGTTATTGTCTCTTTTCCTTTTTCCATGGCAAAAAAATGCGGAGGATTATTATTCCTCCGCTCATATCATATGTTCGTCCTTACTATCTTGGGCTTATATCCCTCTTCTTCAAGGCGCTTAAGTATCGTATTCTTATGCTCCGTCCCGAATGCCTCAAGTGTTATGCGAAGTTCCACTGCAGCATTGCGGTTGATAGATACGAACTGATTGTGCTCGAGTTTGATGACGTTGCCGTTCTCGGATGCGATGACAGATGAAACTCTTGTAAGTTCGCCCGGTTTGTCAGGCAGCAGCACGGATACAGTGAATATCCTGTCCCTGAATATGAGCCCCTGCTGTACTACAGAAGACATCGTTATGACATCCATATTACCGCCGGAAAGAATGGATACGACCCTCTTGTCCTTAAGATCAAGCGACTTGAGTGCAGCTACCGTAAGAAGGCCTGAATTCTCGACGATCATCTTGTGATTCTCGACCATGTCAAGGAAAGCCACAACAAGATCTTCATCTTCGACAGTCACTATATCATCAAGATTCTCCTTAAGATAAGGGAATATCTCCTTGCCGGGGGTCTTGACGGCAGTACCGTCAGCTATCGTATTGACGCCTTCAAGCGTCACTACCTTGCCCGCTTCTATCGATGCCTTGAGGCAGGCTGCTCCTGCCGGCTCAACACCTATCACCTTGATCTTGGGATTTAGAAGCTTTGCAAGCACCGAAACTCCCGTTGCCAGTCCGCCGCCTCCGACCGGAACCAGTATGTAATCTACCAGCGGAAGCTCCTTGAATATCTCCATGGCTATAGTGCCCTGTCCCGTTGCGACTGCCGGGTCATCAAAAGGATGTATGAAAGTATATCCCTTCTCTTCCGCCAGTTTGAGTGCATAGGCACAGGCCTCATCATACACGTCTCCGTGCAGCACGACTTCCGCTCCGTATCCCTTGGTACGATTGACCTTGATAAGAGGCGTAGTCGTAGGCATCACGATAACAGCCTTGGCTCCGAAGCATCTCGCAGCGTAAGCCACACCCTGTGCATGGTTACCTGCAGATGCCGTTATAAGGCCCTTGGCTCTCTCTTCTTCACTCAGTGTGCTTATCTTATAATATGCACCCCTGAGCTTATATGCCCCGGTAAACTGCATATTCTCGGGTTTAAGATATACCTTGCCCCCTGTCTGAGCGCTTAAATAGTCACTGTATATCAGTTTGGTCTCCTGTGTGACCTTGTTTACGGCCTCACAGGCTTCTTCGAACTTATCCAATGTTAACATTATATTTCCTCCTCATCGCAGGAACAGTTCATCCTGTCAATCCGGCCACCTGAAATAATCATCCTTCTCGGATTCAGGTTCAGTATCTTCGATCTCCTCATCAGAATCATCACCCGTAGCAAAGAGCGCCTTTACAAAAGTGTCCGGATCGAATTCCTGAAGATCCTCTATCTTCTCACCGACTCCGATGAATTTGACCGGTATACCCAGTTCCGACTGTATTGCTATGGCTATACCGCCCTTGGCAGTACCGTCCATCTTGGTTATCACTATTCCCGACAAAGGAGCGACTTCCGCAAATTCCCTGGCCTGCACCAGAGCATTCTGCCCGGTCGTGCCGTCCAACACGATAAGATTCTCCCTCTTATAGTCAGGAAGATTCCTGTCTATGATACGGTTCATCTTCTCAAGCTCGTTCATCAGATTCTTCTTGTTATGAAGTCTTCCCGCAGTATCGCATAAGAGCACATCCGCTCCTCTGCTCCTTGCCGCATTGGTCGCATCAAAAAGAACGCTTGAAGGATCTGCGCCTTCTCCCGCCGAAATGATGTCCACGCCTGCTCTCTTAGCCCATTCTTCAAGCTGTTCGGTCGCTGCCGCTCTGAAGGTGTCCGCTGCGGCTATGAGTACCTTCTTGCCCCTCTTACGGTAGATCGCGGCGAGTTTTCCAATGGTAGTGGTCTTGCCCACTCCGTTGACTCCGATCACCATCACGACACTCGGTTTGCTTAAGAATTCATAATCCTCACGACTTACCTGCATCTGTTCCTTGATACCGTCTATCAAAAACTGTCTGCATTCCCCGGGCACTTTGATATGATTGGTGCGAACATCCTCACGCAGTTTATCCAGTATATCCTCTGTGGCATGAACGCCCACATCACCCATGATAAGGATCTCTTCGAGTTCTTCGTAGAAATCGTCATCTATCCTGTCATGGCCGGAGAATACGCTCTCTATGCCGCCTACTATATTATCTCTTGTCTTGCTGAGTCCCGCTTTGAGCCTTCCGAAAAAACCTGCCATCAGCTGAGTTCCTCCTCTAAGAGATTAACGCTGACAAGGGTGGACACACCCTTCTCCTGCATGGTGATACCGTAGAGTCTGTCGGCTCTCTCCATCGTTCCCCTTCTGTGCGTGATAACGATGAACTGCGTATGCTTGGTGAGCTTGTTGAGGTACTTGGCGAACCTCTCAACGTTGCTCTCATCAAGTGCCGCCTCGATCTCATCGAGCAGACAGAAAGGTGAAGGTTTCAGATTCTGTATCGCAAACAGGAGTGCTATCGCCGTGAGTGCCTTCTCACCGCCGGATAACTGCATCATATTCTGCAGTTTCTTGCCCGGAGGCTGAGCCTCGATCCTTATACCTGCCTCGAGGATATCCTGATCTTCCATAAGCTCCAGGCTTCCGTGTCCGCCGCCGAACAGCTCCTTGAACACCTTGTCAAATTCGCTCTCGATGGCGTGGAACTTCTCCTTGAACTGCCGTCTCATCGCCGTATCGAGTTCTTCTATGATGCCCATGAGAGTCTTCTCTGCTTCAACAAGATCATCATGCTGGGTCTTTAAGAATGTATATCTTTCGGAAACCTGCTTGTATTCCTCGATAGCTCCGACATTTACATCACCGAGTTTCTTGATCTCATCTCTTAATGTAGTCACGCTCGATCTCATCCCGGCAAGATCGTTCATGGAAGGATCGCGCATGTTCTCGGCATCACGCAGAGTTATCTCGTATTCATTCCACATGTAGTCGATCTGTGACTGAATGGACTCGGCGAGTTTTTCCGAAGCTGATTGCAGGCGGTATTTCTCCTTGTCCAGACGAACACGCGACTCATTGAGTTCTTCTCTTACCGTAAAGAAATTCTTCTGCTTCTCATTGAGTTCTTCTTTCTTCCTGATATCATCTGCAAGCTTGCCGCTCGTCTCTTCCTCTGTGGTATGAGAAGCTTTGATCGTCTCTTCTATCTCTTTTATGTTATTCTCTTTTTCTTCAATGAGCTTGATACCGCCGCCCAGCTCTCCTTCGATCTCTGCAAGCTCTGCCTCGAACCTCTCTCTCTCTGCTCTTATACGCTCGAGATTCTGCTGTTCGAAACCTACCTGCTGCATGATCTTCTCGACTTCGAGTTCGGCGTTCCTTAATTCTTCGGATATATCCGCCTCATCCTTGTGGAGTGCATCAAGCTTGACCTGTTCCTCCTCCACATGCTTAGTCTTATCTTTCTCAAGCTGTATGGAAGAAGCAAGCTCTTTTTCTATATTCTCTTTCTCGATACCGTTATCCGCTACCTGCTTCTCAAGTGCTGCGGATTCGTTCTTTAAACTGTCGTAATCAGCCTTGTTCTCTTCCTGTCTGTTACGCGCACCCGTAAGATTGAGTCTTGCGGTATTCTGGGCAATGAACTTCTCCTGAAGGGTGATCTTGAGCTTTTCGATCTCAACCCTCTCGTCATTACGCTTCTTCTTGGTATCCTCTATGGCAGAAAGAAGTCTGTCGATCTCCTTGAGCGCTTCCTTGATACCCTTATCGAGTTCCTCCATCTCACGTCTTCTTGACAGGAGGTTGCTGTTATTCTTAAAAGCGCCGCCACTGATCGCGCCGCCGGGCACGAGTAATTCACCCTCGAGCGTGACCATTCTGATGCCATAGTCGAACTTACGCGCGATATTGACCGCATTGTCCACATTATCTACTACGACTATCCTGCCCAGCATTGCCTTGGCAACATTGGCATATTCCTTCTTAGTCTTTACGAGTGTGTCGGCAAGACCGAGTACGCCCTTCTCATCGAGTACCTCGGGGGTCTTGAACTCCTGAGGATGTTTGATACTCGTAAGCGGAAGGAAAGTCGCACGTCCGGCCTTCTCCTGCTTAAGGAAAGCGATCATCTTCTTGGCCGTCTCCTCATCATCGGTAACTATATTCTGGATATTACCGCCGAGGGCTGTCTCTATCGCAGTCTCATATTTCTTATCTGCCGAGATTATATCCGCTACGACACCGATGATACCCTTGTGCTTCTCTTTCTGTTCCATCACTCTTTTGACGGAACCGCCGTAGCCTTCATATCTCTCAGTGATATTGGACAGAGCCTCAAGCTTACTCTTATCCTGATGGTATCTGACCTGCATATCGCGAAGATCATTGTCCATCTTTGTAAGCTCTTCCTTATATCCGGCTACCGTCTCTTCCTTTTCTTTTTGAGTCTTGGTAAGTCCTGCTATCTCATCGGATATCTTCTCGAATTCATCTTCAAACTGCTTGATGACGTCCTGCTGCTTGGCTTCATCCGTTCGTGCGGCAACAAGCTTGCTCGTAAGCTCAGCCTTGCGGATATCTATCTGCTCCTGCATGGCCGTGATACGTTCGGCACGCGAGCGGATATTGGCACGCTCATTGAGCGCATTAATGATGTCATTCTTGCAGTTCTCTATATCTGTATTGATGCCTTCTATATTGCTCTGAAGGTCATTTAATCTCTTCTCTACTTCCGCCTTCTTTAAGTTGGCTTCATTAAGCCTCTCATCAACCGTTGACTTCTGTTCTGTCAGGCCCTTCTCTTCGTTAAGCTTTGCCTCAAGCTCCTTCTGTACATTCTCCTTACGATTGCCGAGATGAGCTTCATTACCCTTAACGGAATTGATCTGTTCCTTAAGGAGTTCTATCTGACTCTCCAAACGCTGTCTTACGCTTCCCGTCTCGTTTAAGGCGTTTCTCTCTTCTTCAATGACCTTCTCAAGTTCTTCTATCTCCAAGTTGGTCTGCTCATATTCCTGTTTGGTATTCTCGTATCTTGTATCGACCTCTTCGTATTCCTTAATGGCATTCTGAAGATTCTCATTCGTCTCCTTTAGTCTGTCCTTAATGGAGTTATTCTCAAGAAGGAACATATTGACGTCAAGAGTCTTAAGCTCCTGCTTCTTGTCAAGATATATCCTGGCCTTCGATGCCTGCCTCTCAAGAGGACCCACCTGTTTCTCAAGCTCGCCGAGTATATCGGAAACACGCACGAGATTATTGCGTTCTTCCTCGAGTTTCTTCTCAGATGCGATCTTACGTCTCTTGAACTTGACTATACCTGCCGCCTCATCGAAGAGTTCTCTTCTGTCTTCGGGTTTACCTGACAGAATGGCATCGATCTGGCCCTGTCCGATGATGGAATAACCTTCTTTACCGATACCGGTATCATAGAACAGTTCACTTATATCCTTAAGACGACAGGGTGCACCGTTTATGAGGTATTCACTCTCACCGGAACGGTAAAGCCTTCTGGCCACGGTCACCTCATCAAAATCTATAGCTAACTGATGATCCGAATTGTCAAGTGTGATCGCAACAAAAGCATAGCTTAAGGGCTTACGCATCTCAGTTCCGGCGAAGATGACATCCTGCATGGATGCTCCTCGAAGCTGTTTGATCCTCTGCTCACCAAGCACCCAGCGTACCGCATCGGCAACGTTACTCTTGCCCGAGCCGTTCGGGCCAACGATTCCCGTTATTCCGTTATGAAATTGAAAATTGATCTTATTGGCAAAGGATTTAAAACCCTGCACTTCAATACTTTTAAGATACATATCTACCTGCTTTATTCTGATCTTCCGCCCAGACTCTCCATGGCTCTTCCTGCTGCCATCTGCTCGGCAGCCTTCTTGGTCCTGCCTTCACCCCTGCCTATGACCTTGCCGTTAAGCACTGCTTCCGCCATGAATATCTTGTCGTGATCCGGTCCTTTTTCCCCTGCCATTCTGTATTCGAAACTCTCATACCCGATCGCCTGTATCAGCTCCTGAAGGGCCGTCTTGGAATCCTGAATGGATGTATCTCCGTCCATTTCATCCAGTACGAACCTGTATATGAATTCCCTTGCTCTGTCTATACCGCCGTCCAGATACATCGCACCAATGACCGCTTCCATCACATCCGAGATTATGGAATCCCTGTCTCTTCCGCCGGTCAGTTCTTCACCTTTGCCAAGGAGGATATACTGCTGCAGTTCTATCTTCCTCGCACAGGTTGCCAGTGCGGGCTCACATACCATGGATGCCCTGAGTTTGGTAAGCTTTCCTTCAGGGAGGTCATCTCTTTTATGATACAGATAATCACTCGATACCAGTTCAAGGACAGCGTCCCCCAGAAACTCCAGACGCTCATAATCCTTATGCTTACCCCCTGTCCGTTCATTGGCAAACGAACTGTGAGTAAGGGCTCTTTTAAGCAGTTCCCTGTCTCCGAAGGTATAACCAATGGTCTTCTCCAGTTCCTCTTTATCTTTTGCGAAACCAACGCTTACCACAAGTACACTCCTTTACAAACCAAAAAGCCCTTTGTGGGCTTTTTGTTAAGGCTAATCAACTTCATTCTTGATGAGTTCCACCGCCTCGCCTACAGTGGTTATCTTCTCGGCCTTCTCCGGCGGGATCTCTATATCAAATTCCTCTTCCAACCCCATAATAATCTGAAACACATCCAGCGAATCAGCACCCAGATCATCAACAAAGGTTGTTTCCATAGTGATCTCTTCGGGATCGACGCTAAGCACCTCGGCAATAACCTTCTTCAGCTTCTCAAGTTCCATAATTTCCTCCTTAGACTACAGCACCGCTTTAATCTTCTCGCTGATATTCTGTTCGTTGTATTTTACACACTCTATAAGTGTATTTCTTATTTCTTTGGGAGTACTGCTTCCGTGTGTCTTGACCACAAGACCGTTAAGCCCGAGCATCGGTGCTCCGCCGTATTCGGATGCATCATACTTCCTCATCTTGTCCTTGATGGCCGACTTAACAAGAAGTGCTCCTATCTTGGTCTTGGCCGATGACATCAGCCCTTCCTTCAGGACCTCTAATAACATCTTGCCGGTTCCTTCGTATGTCTTAAGGATCACATTACCCACAAAGGCATCACATACCACAACATCCGCGTCACCGTAAGGAATGTTCCTGGCCTCTATGCTTCCGACAAAATTGATCTCGGGACAGGCCTTTAAAAGCGGAAATGTTTCCTTGACCAGAGCATTGCCCTTGTCCTCTTCGGCACCTATATTGACTATGGCCACCTTGGGATTCTTGACTCCGACCACATTCTCCATGTAAATGGAACCCATCTTGGCAAACTGCACGAGCATCGTAGGTCTCGCATCCACATTGGCACCGCAGTCAATGATGAGCGACATGCCTGTCTTAGTCGGAAGAAGCGGTGCTAAAGGTGCTCTCTCGACGCCCTTGATACGGCCGACTATCACCTGGCCTCCCACAAGCGTGGCTCCGGTCGAACCGGCCGAAACATATGCATCACACTTGCCTTCCTTGACCATGTTCATGGCTACAACTATCGAAGAATCCTTCTTCTTGCGTATGGCCATGACAGGCGGCTCCGCATTCTCTATTATGTCAGGCGCGTCAACTACGACCAGCCTGCTCTTGTCATATGCGATCCCCTCATTGATACTGCCATCCTCCAGAGCAGCCTTTATCTCGGCCTCTCTGCCTACCAGATATACCATGAGGCGGTCATTGTCTCTTATCGCTCTGATCGCTCCGGTCACATTGCACGCGGGAGCGTTATCTCCTCCCATGGCATCCAGAGCAACCTTAGTATATTCCGCCATATCTCACCCTTCTCATTTTAACTACACACTACTATACAAGAGGCATAATCAAAAATCAAGTGTTTTAGTCTTTCGCCCGTCCTCTTGCTACCCCCGTCGCTGCGGGCACAAAAGGCCTACAGATCCTTAAACCGGAATTGTTTTACACCGGATGCATAATCTCCCACGATCTGCCCGTTACCGTTCAGCGTGTACTTGTATGTCATTAGGCCGTCAAGTCCTACAGGTCCCCTGGCATGAAGCTTGCTCGTACTGATACCGACCTCTGCTCCGAAACCGTATCTGAACCCGTCAGAGAACCTCGTCGAGCAGTTGCGATATACTCCTGCGGAATCCACAAGCTGCATAAACCTTGCCGCAACAGCATCATCGGATGTTATAACCGAGTCCGTATGATGCGAACCGTACCTGTTGATATGCTCTATAGCCGCATCCACATCATCAACGACCTTAACTGATGCCGTAAGACTCAGATACTCGATATATCCTTCCTCGCCGACAGCCTCTATGGGAATGATACCGCGTGAAGCAAAATCTCCCTTGAGCGTAACTCCCGCTTCATCAAGCGAATGATATAACTTCGGCAGGAATTCATGCGCTATCTCTCTGTGTATAAGCAGTATCTCAACTGCATTACATGCCGCAGTATACTGGATCTTGGCATCCTTTATGATATTTATCGCCATATCCTGATCTGCTGCCTTGTCCACATATATATGGCATATACCGTCCGCATGACCCATCACGGGTATCCTGGTATTGTCCATTATATATCTTACAAAAGCATTCGAGCCTCTGGGTATGATAAGATCCACATCACCGTAGCAGTCAAGCAGTTCATCTATCTCACTGTGGGAAGTTGCCTGATATAAGCATTCCTCAGGAAGCCCTGCGCTTACTACAGCCTCATGTATGATTCCGAATATCTCCTTATTTGTCTGCCTTGTCTCCTTACCGCCTTTTAAAATAGCGCAATTTCCGCTCTTGATGCACAAAGAAGCTATCTGGATCATGGCATCCGGACGCGCTTCGAATATCACACCGATCACACCTATCGGGCAGGTCAGTCTCGTAAGTATGAGATCTTCATCAAGCTGTCTGTGTAACGTGATCCGTCCTATCGGATCATCCAGTCCTATAAGCTGCTCTATTCCGTCTATAGAGGCCTTAAGTTTGCCCTCATCGAATTTGAGCCTCTTAAGCACCGCACTTGGCACGCTGCCGTTCATGGCCTCGCCCATATCGACATTATTGGCTCTGAAAATCCTCTCTGAATCATTTCTAAGGGCATCCGCGATCATCTTAAGCGCCTTGTTGCGTTCCTCTATGGACGCGGCGGCCATGAAGGGAGCCTTAGATTTCATTTTCCTTGCCTGTTCTCTGATACTTATGTCCACATCTATCCTCCATAAAGATTGATAAAATTAATTGTATCATACTAAGTGAAAATGTGGTAATATTATTGAAGCGCGGAATTAGTCTATCGGTAGGGCGCCAGCTTCCCAAGCTGGATAGGCGGGTTCGACTCCCGTAT
>CAMNDJ010000035.1 GCA_946535225.1 uncultured Lachnospiraceae bacterium | reverse complement strand
AAATATGCAGATAGCAGTTGTTTATCTGCATATTTTTTGATAATATATATGCAATTAGCGGAGGCGATATATGCACATATTTGATTATGGTTTCTTGGACGATGGATTATTACCGGCAGAGCTGGTTAATCTTACATCCACAATATCCGCTCTTAATGCGATTTCTGAGGAAAGAAGAGGACGGAATCTGACAGTTTATACGGAACTGGAAAAGATAGCCCGTATTCAGTCGGTTAAAGGTTCCAATGCTATAGAAGGAATCATTACAACGGATGCACGAATAAAGGAAATCGTAGAAGGAAACAGTGCTCCGGTAAACCACACGGAGATGGAGATAGCCGGGTACAGAAATGCACTGGACGAGATACATGTATCTTTTGAGAAAATCCCGATCAGTGAAGAGACAATTTTGCATTTGCATCAGGTTATGACTGAGACGGCAGGATATGAAGGAGCGGGCAGGTACAAAACCGACGATAATATTATTGCAGAGATAGATGAGTTTGGACGACGAAGAATTCGTTTTTCTCCGGTACCTGCGACAGAAACGGCTGATGCTATGGAGCAGCTCATCCTTGCATACATTGACGCCAGAGACAATGCGCGGATCAATAAGCTCCTGCTTATTCCATGTGTCATATTGGATTTTTTATGCATTCATCCATTTGCGGATGGCAACGGACGGGTTTCAAGACTGCTGACGCTTCTGCTTATGTATAAGAGTGGATTCAATATCGGCAAGTATGTATCTTTCGAAGAGCAGATCAATAAGTCGAAGGAATACTACTACAATGCACTTCAGGATTCATCTAAAGGATGGCATACGAACGAAAACACCTATACAGAGTTTATGAAGAATTTTCTTTCTACTCTATATAAGTGCTATAGGGAACTTGATGCAAGGTTTTCCACGGTAAACGGAAAAAAACTGAAGAAGACCGAAAGGATAGAACAAACAGTACTAAACAGTGTCTTACCGATATCCAAGTCCGAGATCTGCGGATTCTTACCGGACGTAAGTCCAACTACTGTTGAGGCAGTGTTGGGGAAAATGGTAAAAGACGGATCCGTAAAAAAGATAGGATTGGCCCGGGCAACGAAATATGTAAATGCAAAACATATCCGTTGATTTTTCGGTTTTATTGATGACAAATCGTGATTGATAAGGAAAAAGAAGATGAATAAAATGTTGTTTATTGTTTCGACTGTTACTATACTTGGCCTTGCATTCTTTATATCCGGCTGCGTTGCCTCACATCACGAAACTCCTAAGGATGCGGTGGAATTGTCGGATGCATCTGTGGGAGATATTGTAGTATTCGGAGACATCAGGTGGTATGTGATAGCCAAAACAGAGGCAGGCTATACGCTTTTGAGCGAAAAACCTGTGATAAAACAGGCGTTTAGAAAACCAGGATATGGCATTTTTACCAGTACATGGGAAGAATCCACTGTGCGGGCCTGGCTTAATGAGAAGTTTTATAACACCTTCACGGAAGAGGAAAAGGCGTTGATCGCAAAGACGCATAATGTCACTTGCGACAGCATTGAATACGGCACCGACGGCGGAAATGACACGGATGATCATATCTATCTGCTAAGCGTTGATGAGGCAAATGCTCTGGATGACAGTGTGCGAAAATGCGGCAAGTGGTACGAGCTTAGTTACCAGTGGTATTGGCTCAGATCACCGGGAGTAAATACAGACTATGCAACTTATGTCGGTAAAGGTAAGGATGGAGTAATAGATCCCGCCGGAGATATTTCGGGCAATGACTATGGTGCCGTCCGCCCTGCGCTGAATCTTAGCATTGCAGATCTACCGGTCCCGACGATGATGAACAGAACTCCCGGGGAAGTGGAGGCTGAGCTTCAGGCGATATCCGATTCACAGATCGACGATGTGGTGGCATTCGGCAGATATACATGGTATGTAACAGACAAAGAGGACGGTATCTGCACGCTGCTCTGTCAGGGACCGGTTGCGGATATGCCATATAATGACACCAAAGCGGATATCACATGGGAAAACTGTTCTCTACGCAGATGGCTCAATGAGGATTTCTATAACAGCAAATTCTGTGACGGAGAGAAAGCAGCGATAGTGACCACACATAACACATTTACCGAAGACGATTTTCATTATGAGACGAACTGCGGAAATGATACCGATGACAAGGTATATCTGCTCTCTTATACCGAGGCAATGGCTGTCAGTGATGATACCAGGGACTGCGGTATCGACTGGTGGCTGAGGATACCCGGAAAGTATCAGCATAACGCGGAATATATCGGGTTAAGATCACCGGATACGATTGGCAACTATGTTGACAGTCACATGGCGGTCCGTCCTGCAATAAGAGTCAGATATAAACCATGATAATACATCCGATACCACCTTTATATGATGAACAATCGAAGATATTGATACTTGGAAGTTTTCCGTCCGTAAGATCGAGGGAGGAAGGGTTCTTCTACGGTCATCCTCAGAACCGTTTCTGGAAGGTTATCGCAGCTGTTTTGGGTGAAGATACGCCGTGTTCCATCCCGGAAAAGAAACAGTTTATCCTGAACAATCACTTGGCTCTTTGGGATGTGATAGGTTCATGCGATATAGACGGTTCGGCAGATTCAAGTATAAGAAACGTGTCGGCGAATGATCTGAATGTTATACTGGAGCATGCCGATATCAGACAAATATATGTAAACGGAAAGACCGCTTATAAGTATTATTGTAAGTATTCCGAAAAGAAAACCGGAAGACCTGCGATCTGTCTTCCGTCCACAAGCCCGGCAAATGCGGCATGGTCCATGGAACGCCTGACGGAGGCATGGAGCTGCATCAGGGCATAGATGAGGTAATGTCCATAGGAGAAAAAATGAATTCAGGATATTTGGAAAAGATGCGTGTTGCCATATTTACCTGCGCGGCATTACTTGCCTTTTTGGTGAGTGGGTGCGGTGAGACTTCTGATCCCGGTGTTGAACAGGCATCTGAAGTGTCTGACTATATTGAACAGGATGTGTGCTTCAATGCGGATTATTCCGATACCATCAACGGCTCCGGCAAAAAGACGAAGTCAACCGATAATTCCGATAATAGCTCAGACTTAGTATATGATGAGACTGACAATACATGGTCGTCACAGGAGGAGGAGTATCTGTCGTTAGTCGGCATTATGAAAAGGGAATGCTCCAAGTCTCCGGAGATAAAAGGCTCTTATATCCTTGCAACGGACGACAGGATCATCTTCATCGGCGGGATCAATGCGGAAGATGTAAGCGGGCAAAAGGTCGATGCATTTACCACATATGAGATAGGATCGATCACCAAGATGTTCACTGCTACGGCAATTCTGCAGCTCTGTGAGCAAGGGAAGCTTTCTATGGATGATACCCTTGATAAGTATTTCCCTGAATTCGAATATGGAAAAGATATCACCATCTATCAGCTTCTTCATATGCAATCGGGACTCAGGAAAGATTTTGTTACAGAGGAGACATTCCTTTTTGAAAACGGTGAGCGGAATATAGAGGAATGGAAAAGGTACTTCTATGACGGGTTTACCGATGAGGAACTCCTTAACATGGTCTTTGATGACGCACTCCTTTATGAACCCGGAACAGAGTTCCTGTACAGTAGTGTGGGTTACAGTTTGCTCGCAATGATCATTGAAAAGATCACAGGACAGAGTTATGGGGAGTATGTACAGAAAAACATTTTTGATGCATGCGGGATGAAATATACGAGCAGCATGAAAACAGGGGATGTCACCAGTGTACCCGAATTTGTTCCTGATGAAGATAACCCGGACGAAGATCCGTATGAATATGTTGACACACTCTATATGCAGCTTATCAAGCCTATGAGGGGAACGGGAGACATCCATTCCTGTGTTTATGATCTGCTGCTTTTTGACAGAGCGCTCATCGGGGGGAAGCTTATAGGCGGGGACTCTCTTGCGGAAATGTTTAATATGGATAAGGGTTACGGATGCGGATGGATGCAATACGGTCAACAGACACATCCGGTTGACGGGGTGTACTGGCACGGCGGAGAGACCTGGGTCTACAAAGGATACAATGTATATTGCAAAACAAAGGAATACGGCAATCTATATCTTATTCAACTTCACCCGACGACATCCGGCGATGATTATTCGATCGAATGCATACATAATATCGTCACATTCGTAGAGTGATAATGTAAATTGTAAAGAACCCGGATCTTATATACTGCAGAAGAGGGCATGTCGGATGATCTGAATGTATCAGATACCTGAGTTTTCGGGTGCAAATTCCAGAACCTCGCTGTTCTCGGCAGGACCGGCAGCATCGGGCATGACAGATATGATCGCACGTGATACAGTGTCATATCCGTCCATCATCAAGTCGTGTTCAGCCTTGATCGTGTCTATATCTTTTTTGTCTGCGGCTGCTTCTAATCGTGCCGCCTTTTCACCGAGATCTTCGGCACCGATCATCTTGGACGAACTCTTAAGAGAGTGAACATGGACTGCATAGTCAAGCCATTTCTCATTGATCAGACTTGTCTGTATCTTCTCTGATTTCTCGGGCCATACAGTTGCATATTCTTTAAGAAGTTTCCTGTAGAGGATATCATTGTTCTGACAATAACGAAGTCCGACCTCAGGCTTGATGCCGACAGCGGTCAATACTCTGATATCTTCGGTTGAGAGCTTTATGTTTGAGGGGGCAGCGACGATATTGCCCATGGTTATCTTTACCTTGTTTTCCGGAAGATGTCTGATCAACATTTTCTCTAAAGCACTGCTGTCGATCGGTTTGGTAAGATAATCGGTAAAACCTTCAGCTATATATTTCTCTTTGGCTCCTATCACGGCATCAGCGGTAAGACAGATCACGGGTGCATCTTTGCTGGCACCGTTTGCCGATGAACGGATATGATGAAGGGCTTCGGTACCGTCCATTTCCGGCATACGCTGATCCATGAGTATAAGGTCATATGCGGTCTTCTCTGCCATGGAAACGGATGAGGCTCCTGAGTTTGCGGTATCGATCCTTATGAGCGTGCTCTTAAGGAGATTGACCACTACCGTCAGATTGATCTTGGTATCATCAACGATGAGAATACGGGCATCAGGTGCATGGAAGGATTCGTGATATGTACCGGCATTAAGGCAGTTTGCTTCAAAGCGGGCGGCGATATCACCTATCTCCAAGTCTGAAACTATCTCCTGAGGGATCGTTATGCTGAATACAGAGCCTTCGCCGTATGTACTCTCTACGCTTATAGATCCGCCCATCATATCAAGCAGACGCTTTGAGATCACGAGCCCCAGCCCTGTTCCTTCAACGGTACTGTTATGCTCCATTTCAAGCCGTTCGAATTTGGTGAACAGTCTGTTCATGTCAGTTTCTTTGATACCTATTCCGGTATCCTTGACGGATGCCTTGAGCATGAGTATCCCGTTTGGCATCTTCTCGCCGTTTACGATAAAGCTTACTGAACCCTTCTCGGTATATTTGACCGCATTGTTCAACAGATTGGTGAGGATCTGCCGGATGCGGACCTCGTCACCGCTCAGTTCGTCCGGGAGAGAAGGGTCTATTTCCATTGAGAACTTAAGATCCTTGTCCTGGGCTTTGAACAGGGTCATATTGTTAAGATCGTTTATGAGAGAACTCAGCTTATAGGGAGAGTTGGATATATCCATCCTCCCTGCTTCGATCTTGGAGAAATCAAGAATATCGCCTACTATGGATAAAAGATTGCGACCGGCTTTTTGGACATCTTTAGAATATGATCCTATATTGTTAAGCGCTTCCAAAGCAATCTGCGGATCGTTGTCCGCATATTCCAGAGAATGGTCATATTCGCGCAGGATCATCTCATTCATTCCGAGGACGGCATTGATGGGTGTCCTTATCTCGTGTGACATATTGGCCAGGAAATCACTCTTGGCCTGATTGGCACTCTCAGCGCGCATTTTCTCTTCCATGAGCCTGCCCTGCATCCTTACAAAAGGTCTGACAGTAGTAAGAGACAGTATAGCGGCCACAAGAAGAGTGAGCATGAGTATGACAAGATAACTTATGATGGTAGAACGGGTCTGCGAAGATAACTGTGCTTCAAACCAGTCCACGGAGAAATCCACGGCGATTATACCGGCGATATTACCGGATGAATCAAATACGGGACTGTATGCACTGTAAAATTCACCCCATGCATCGGAATACGGAACACTGTCCACGGCAGCCGTTCCGTCAGCGGCCATGGCGAGCGCATCGGTATACTTGACGCTGTCACCGTAATCGGCAGGAGTGTACTGATCCAGGTCCATGGTGAATATGAAGTTCCCGTCACCTGCTTCCTTGATGCTGTATACATATTCGAGTTCGACTACATTGTCCCTGAATACGGCAAGTGCATTGTATATATCTTTGTATTCGCGACTTCCGACGGATCCTTCGTCAAGAGTTTTGAGAATATCCCCGTTGATAGAGCCTGAGGCACAGTTCGCTATATCTAACATACGTTGCTGGATGGCCTTGCGGATCCCGATCCTGGCTCTGTAGACAGAAACCGTACAGAAAAGGACGGCGGATATCAGCAGAATGAGTTCAACCATCAATATGATCTTGGTTGACAGACTTTTTTTGGATTTCACGATCAGATCTCCCCTAATTAATGATCTCAGATAAGGATATAGTATCGTAAAGAACGGTGCATTTCAAGCCTGTTAACGCATTTTTACAACAGTCATGCTTCATTAAACATATGATGTGGTATTATGCAAACGGTTGCTTAATGAACTGTTAGTGAGTATACTGTAACAGACGGAATCGTAAAGCAGAGACTATGAAAAAACTGTTGGTTTATCTTAAAGAATACAGATTGGAATGCATACTGGCCCCGGCATTTAAGATGCTAGAGGCCTGCTTTGAGTTGATAGTTCCACTCGTCATTGCCGGCCTTATCGATAACGGTATAGCAAAGGGGGATAAGTCTCTTATATATCTGTCGGTGGTCGCTTTGGGCGTTCTGGCCGTCGTCGGTCTTACCGTATCAATAACCGCACAGTTTTTTGCAGCCAAAGCCGCCATAGGCTTTGCGACCAAGCTTCGAAGCGAGCTGTTCAGACATCTTCTCGGACTGTCATTTACGGAGGTCGATACGATCGGAACATCTACGATGATCACTCGTATGACTTCGGATGTCAATCAGGCTCAGAACGGAGTCAACATGTTTCTGCGTCTGTTCCTTCGAAGCCCTTTTGTTGTGTTCGGTGCCATGATCATGGCATTTACCATAGATGCACATATCGCACTCATATTTGTCGTGACTATAGCCATTCTCTTTGCGGTAGTGGGTCTGATAATGTCTGAGAATATCCCGGCGCTTAAGAGGGCGCAGTCAAGCCTTGATGAAGTTACTGCGTCGACAAGAGAGAGTTTAAACGGCGTAAGGGTGTTAAGGGCTTTCAGGCTTGAGGCTGATTCGGTTAAGAGCTTTAACGATAAGGTCGGTCAGCTGACGGGACGGCTTAAGAGTGCCGGGCATATCTCATCTTTAATGAATCCGCTGACTTACATACTGATAAACCTCGGCATCGTTACGGTGATCTATGCGGGAGGACTGCGTGTCACAGCAGGGATACTGACTACAGGACAGGTGGTCGCACTGTATAATTACATGTCCCAGATCCTTGTTGAACTGGTCAAACTCGCCAATCTCGTAGTGACGCTTAACAGAGCTCTTGCCAGCGGAAACAGGATATCCGAAGTCTTCGACATTTCTTCGTCTATGCGCGAAGGTCAGGGTGTTGATACGGATGTAGATCCTGATGATGATGAGCTTGAGAACGAGTCGGATACGGGCAGAGAGGCAGTGAGCTTCAGAGACGTGTCCTTTGCATATGCGGGTGCATCGGAAGAATCGATAAAGGATCTGAGTTTTACGGCATATAAGGGACAGACCATCGGCATCATAGGCGGTACCGGCAGCGGCAAATCCACCGTAGCTTCGCTTATAGCCCGCTTCTACGATACGACAGGCGGGGATGTATATCTCTTCGGCCACGATATCAAGGATTATACGTATGATCAGATACATTCCATGGTGGGAACGGTGATGCAGAAGTCTGTTCTGTTTGCAGGTTCCATCGAGGATAATCTGCGCATGGCGGCAGAGGATGCAACCGAGGCAGATCTTACGGATGCCGTTAAAAAAGCACAGGCAACTGAGATCGTGTCAGGCAAAGGAGGATTGTCGGCACGGGTCGAACAGGGAGGGCGTAATTTCTCCGGCGGTCAGAGACAACGTCTCTCCATTGCCAGAACACTTGCGATGCATACTCCGATCGTCATACTCGATGACAGTTCTTCGGCACTTGACTATGCCACGGATCTTGCGCTGCGCCGGGCTCTTAAGGAACTGCCTTCTGATACCACGGTATTTATCATATCGCAGCGCACCTCATCAATACAGCATGCAGATATGATACTTGTGCTTGATGACGGTCAACTCATCGGAAAAGGCACACATGAAAGTCTGCTTGGATCCTGTGAACTATATCGCGAGATCCATGACAGCCAGCTGCATAAATGACAGACAGGAGTTAACTTTATTGAGATCAGAGACAACGAAACGAAAAGTTAACAGTGATAATACGGCGAAAATGCTGCTGCACTATCTTAAGAAGCGCAGTGTATTAGTCGCGCTCTCGATAATTCTTGCATTAGCATCGAGTCTGACTGCACTTTTTGTACCGGTTCTGTTCGGTGAGGCGATAGATGCGATAGCGGGTGATATGAGTGATGTCGTGAAGTGCCTGGTAAGAGTCGGGATCGTTGTGGCTGTTACGGCATTCATGCAATGGATTATGGCCCTTGTGAACAATAAGATCACCTATGAGGTGACTGCGGACATACGTAAGGATGCATTTGAAAAGATACAGAAGCTGCCGCTTTCATATCTTGATTCCCATCCCACGGGCGAGATAGTGAGCCGTATGGTAGCCGATGTCGATACTCTCGCAGACGGATTGCTCATGGGATTTACTCAGGCATTTACAGGCATTGTGACGATAATCGGCACGATATATTATATGTGGACGTTGAGCCGGATGACGACGATAGTTGTTGTCTGTGTGACACCTCTGTCACTTTTTGTGGCCAATTTTATCGCAAGGCATACTCATGACATGTTCGTGACTCAGTCCGTTACAAGAGGGGAACAGACTGCTCTTATTGATGAGATGATAGGTAATGCGAAGGTTGTAAGATCCTTCGGGTATGAGGATGAGGCGCTTGAACGCTTTAATGAGATCAATGACAGACTGGCTGTTTGTTCGCTCAAGGCGCTTTTCTATTCATCAACGGTCAATCCGTCTACAAGATTCGTTAATTCCACCGTATATGCGCTCGTAGCCCTTGTCGGAGCTTTCAGAGTACTCGGAGGTCATATCTCTGTCGGAAGTCTGTCCGCTCTTTTGGCATATGCAACTCAGTATACCAAGCCCTTTAATGAGATCTCGGGTGTTGTGACGGAGTTGCAGAATGCTTTCGCATGCGCTTCAAGAGTATTTGCGATGCTGCAGGAAGATGAGGAGAGCGGATCGGATATATATATGACGGGATCAGATGTAAAGGAAGCCGGGGCTGACAGGGATCTGATGGAAGTAAGCAAAGACGACTGTTCGGCCGATATCGGGGATACCGTAAGAGGTGATACCGAAATAGAAGCGGTCGATTTTGCATATATCAAGGATAAGCCTCTCATAGAGAACTTTAACTTAAGTGTCAGGCAGGGGCAGACCGTGGCTATCGTCGGACCGACAGGATGCGGCAAGACAACACTGATCAATCTGCTCATGCGATTCTACGATACGGATGCGGGAAGGATAATGATCGACGGTAAGGATATCACATCCTGCACGCGTCAGGAACACAGGAAGAGGTTCGGCATGGTGCTGCAGGATACATGGATCAAGAACGGCACAGTGCTTGAGAACATTCGTATAGGCAGGCCGGATGCCACTTATGAGGAGTGCATTGAGGCTGCCAAGGCGGCTCACGCACACAGCTTCATACGCAGACTGCCTGAGGGATATGATACGATGCTTTCTGAGGACGGCGGTGACTTAAGCGTCGGACAGAAGCAGTTGTTATGCATCACGAGAGTCATGCTGGCGCTTCCTCCGATACTCATATTGGATGAGGCTACATCGAGCATAGATACACGTACGGAGATACGTATACAGAAAGCGTTCCATAAGATGATGGAGGGGAGAACGAGTTTTATCGTGGCACACAGACTCTCTACCATCATGGACGCGGACATGATAGTCGTAATGCGCGACGGCCATATACTGGAACAGGGAGATCATGAGAGCCTGCTTAAGAAAGGCGGATTCTATAAAGAACTCTTTGAGGCCCAGTTTGCCCGTTAAGCTGCGTGGAGGGGCGCCCGAATGAGAGATCTTTCGTGGCTTTAGAGTTCGCCCTGTGCGTGTATTATCTTAATAATTTATAAAATCTCAGAAATCGACCATTTTTCCCTTGCAAAAATACAAAAAGTGACTAAAATAAATAATTGTGCAGAGATTGTTAGCACTCTATGTTAATGAGTGATAACTGATAAAGAATTAGGTAAGGAGGCAGTAAGATGAACTTAGCACCATTAGGCGACAGAGTCGTATTAAAACAGTTACAGGCAGAAGAAACAACCAAATCCGGAATAGTTCTTCCCGGACAGAATAAGGAGAAGCCCCAGCAGGCAGAGGTCGTTGCAGTTGGCCCCGGCGGCATGGTTGACGGCAAGGAAGTAGCAATGCAGGTCAAGGTCGGCGATAACGTTATCTATTCCAAGTATTCAGGCACGGATGTGAAGATTGATGAGGAAGAGTACATCATCGTTAAGCAGTCCGATATTCTTGCAATAATCAAGTAATTCATTCAGGAGGATAAGAAAATGGCAAAACAGATCAAATACGGTGATGACGCCAGAGCAGCTTTGGAGAGCGGCGTCAATCAGCTTGCGGATACAGTTAGGGTGACACTCGGACCTAAGGGTCGTAATGTGGTGCTTGACAAGTCGTACGGTGCACCTACTATCACCAACGACGGTGTGACGATCGCCAAGGAGATCGAACTCGAGGATGCATTCGAGAACATGGGAGCACAGCTTGTAAAAGAAGTTGCGACTAAGACTAATGATGTCGCAGGTGACGGTACTACTACAGCGACCGTTCTCGCACAGGCAATGGTTCATGAGGGTATCAAGAACCTTGCAGCAGGCGCTAATCCGATCATCCTTCGTAAGGGTATGAAGAAGGCTACACAGTGTGCAGTGGATGCCATCGCCAAGATGAGTTCAAAGGTAAACGGTAAGGAGCATATCGCTCGTGTTGCTGCTATATCTGCAGGCGATGATGAGGTTGGTCAGCTTGTTGCAGACGCTATGGAGAAGGTATCGAATGACGGTGTCATCACTATAGAAGAGTCTAAGACAATGCAGACAGAGCTTGACCTTGTAGAAGGTATGCAGTTTGACAGAGGATATATCTCAGCTTACATGGCTACAGACATGGAGAAGATGGAAGCTGTTCTTGACAATCCTTATATCCTCATCACGGATAAGAAAATCTCTAATATTCAGGAGATCCTTCCTTTGCTCGAGCAGATCGTTCAGTCGGGATCTAAGCTTCTCATAATCGCTGAGGATGTTGAGGGTGAGGCTCTTACGACACTTATCGTAAATAAGCTTCGCGGAACATTCAATGTAGTAGCAGTCAAGGCTCCGGGTTACGGAGACAGACGTAAGGCTATGCTCGAGGATATCGCTATCCTCACGGGCGGTCAGGTAATAAGCGAAGAGCTCGGTCTTGATCTTAAGAGCACAACAATAGAGCAGCTCGGTCGTGCCAAGAGTGTTAAGGTTCAGAAGGAGAATACGGTCATCGTTGAGGGTGCCGGAGATAAGGCAGCCATCGAGGCTCGTATCGGACAGATCAAGCAGCAGATCGAGACTACTACATCTGACTTCGATAAGGAGAAACTTCAGGAGAGACTTGCCAAGCTTGCAGGCGGCGTAGCCGTTATAAGAGTCGGTGCAGCTACCGAGGTAGAGATGAAGGAAGCTAAGCTTCGTCTTGAGGATGCTCTTGCAGCTACGAGAGCGGCAGTTGAGGAAGGTATCATCGCAGGCGGCGGATCTGCATATATCCATGCATCCAAGGAAGTTGCAAAGCTTGCCGATACTCTTGAGGGAGACGAGAAGACAGGTGCCAATGTCGTACTTAAGGCACTTGAAGCTCCTCTGTATCATATAGCTACCAATGCAGGTCTTGAAGGATCTGTTATAATCAACAAGGTATATGAGTCTGAGGTAGGTACGGGATTCGATGCTCTTAATGAAGAGTATGTTGATATGGTCAAGGCCGGTATTCTTGATCCTGCCAAGGTTACAAGATCGGCTCTTCAGAATGCAACCACCGTTGCGGCTACACTTCTTACTACAGAGTCTGTAGTTGCCAATATCAAGGAAGACACACCGGCTATGCCTGCAGGCGGCGGCATGGGCGGCGGAATGTACTAAGCCGGGGCGGCTTGAATGGTTGGGCTGATGCCCGAAGGCGTCTGAATGGCGAAATTACGGAAGAGACTGGGGAAAACGGCGCTACTTCCGTAAATCTGAAACAGGTAATTTGATTAGACTACGGAAGTAATGGCGGAAAAGACCGGTACTTCCGTAGTTTTTCTGTTGTGAGCGGTTAAATGACGGCTTGAACGGCGGTAAGATTACGGAAGTAAGCGTAAAAAGCGGCATTACTTCCGTAAATCCGAAATATGAAATTTGATGAAACTACGGAAGTAGAGAGTGAAAAGGCCCAAACTTCCGTAAATAACTGAGTATTTCAATACATGCGAGGTGCGCATTTACATTGACGAGAGTTTTTACGGAGAGTATAATATATTGGTAGTTTTTACAGATGATGACACTAGATGTTGTGAGTTACATAACATCGGTGTACTGGAGGGTGTAATGATCAAAGAAAGTCTAAAAGATTATGTCTTGAGCATACCGGATTTCCCGGAACCCGGCATCATATTCCGTGATATCACGAGTGTACTTCAGGACGAAGACGGTCTGCAAATGGCAATAGATGAGATGCAGAAGCTTGTTGAGGGGATCGATTTTGACGTGATAGCAGGAGCGGAGTCAAGAGGGTTCATATTCGGAACTCCGATAGCATATAACCTGCATAAGCCTTTTGCACTTGTACGTAAGAAGGGCAAGCTTCCCAGAGAGACCATAGAGACATCTTATGAGCTTGAGTACGGAACAGCCACGATAGAGATGCATAAGGACAGTATCGTACCCGGGCAGAAGGTGCTCATAGTGGATGATCTTATCGCTACAGGCGGTACCTTAGAGGCTACGATAAGACTCGTAGAACAGTTGGGCGGTGAAGTTGTAGGCGTTCTTGTCCTTATGGAACTCAAAGGACTGAACGGAAGGAACAAGATCAAGTGCCCGGTATATTCGGCGATCCAATACGAAGGCAAGTAGGACGGACATGATCGGCCCAGGCGGGCGAAGGATCTGATTCGGGGCGGATGTATGGCAGAGAAGAAACTGGTAACATCTACAACTGAAGAACACGGCATAGTATTCGATGACGGACGTATAGAGTCCATCGGTGAGTTTCTTGCGCCCGAAGAACTGTACAAGGACCTTCTTGACAGAGTGAGCGTCTATCATCCGTCGGATGATAACAGCCTTATAGAGAAGGCATACAAAGTTGCCAACGAAGCTCATGTGGGACAGGTCAGGAAATCGGGTGAACCTTATATAGTTCATCCCCTTAATGTTGCCAACATCCTGGCAGATCTTGAGATGGACAAAGAGACGATCGCAGCCGGTCTTCTGCATGATGTTGCTGAAGATACGGACTGGACCATAGCTGATATCGAGAAGGAATTCGGAGAAGATGTGGCGCATCTGGTGGATGGTGTCACCAAACTCGATAATCTTCAGATGACAGAATCCGTCGGCGCAGACAAGGCTTCCGACAGGGCAGAGATGCAGGCGGAGAATCTGCGTAAGATGTTCCTTGCCATGGCCAAGGATATAAGGGTCATAATCATCAAACTTGCCGACAGGCTCCATAATATGCGTACACTTAAGCATATGGCACCCGACAAGCAGCAGCGCATTGCCAGAGAGACTCTCGATATCTACAGTCCCATAGCTCAGCGTCTGGGTATATCCAAGATCAAAGTCGAACTGGATGACTTAAGTCTTAAGTATCTCCAGCCGGATATCTATTATGATCTGGTCGACAAGATCGCCATACGTAAGAGTGAGCGCGAGAAGTATATCGAAGGCATAGTGTTAAAGGTCAAGCAGCACATAGATGATGCCGGGATCAAGGCTGAAGTCGACGGCCGTATCAAGCATTTCTTCTCAATTTATAAGAAGATGAAGAACCAGAACAAGACGCTTGAGGAGATATATGATCTCTTTGCAGTGCGCATCATAGTGGATTCAGTCAAGGACTGCTATGCCGCACTTGGCGTGATCCATGAACTCTACACGCCTATTCCAGGGCGTTTCAAGGACTATATAGCAATGCCCAAGGCTAATATGTATCAGTCCATACATACAACGTTAATAGGTGAATCGGGGCAGCCTTTTGAGATACAGATCCGTACATGGGAGATGCATAAGGCCGCTGAATACGGTATCGCCGCACACTGGAAATACAAGGAGACCTCTGACGGCAAGAGAAGTAATTTCGGCGAAGAAGAGAAACTCACGTGGTTAAGACAGATCCTGGAATGGCAGAGAGACATGTCGGATAATAAGGAGTTCATGCAGCTTCTTAAAAGTGACTTGGACTTATTCTCCGACAGCGTGTACTGCTTTACACCCAGAGGTGAGGTCAAGAATCTTCCGGCCGGTTCCACCCCTATAGATTTTGCGTATGCGATCCACAGTGCCGTCGGTAATAAGATGGTAGGAGCCAGAGTGAACGGAAGGCTCGTTACGATCGATTATGAGATACAGAACGGGGATAAGATAGAGATCATCACATCCCAGAATTCCAAAGGACCGAGCCGTGACTGGCTGAGTGTATGCAAGTCCACGCAGGCCAAGAATAAGATCAATCAGTGGTTCAAGGCAGAGCGTAAGGATGACAATATAGTCAAGGGCAAGGAGCTGCTCTTATCATACTGCAAGGCTCACGGGATCGATGTCGCCTCCATCAAGACCATAGAGTATGAGACGCGTATCATGCGCAAATACGGTTTTCATGACTGGGAGAGCGTACTGGCTGCCATAGGGCACGGTGCACTTAAGGAAGGCCAGATAGTCAACCGCATGGTCGAGATGTATGATGAGGACCATAAGAAGGAGATAACGGATGCCGAGGTTGAGACGGCGATAACAGAAGCAGCATCCAAGGTATCCAAGCCATACAGCAGCGCCGGCAACGGAATAATCGTCAAAGGAGTGCATGACGTATCTGTCAGGTTCTCCAAGTGTTGTAATCCGCTTCCGGGTGATGAGATCGTCGGTTTCGTTACCAGAGGAAGAGGTATATCGATCCACCGCAATGACTGCATCAATATCTTAAGTCTTTCGGATACCGAGAGGGCGAGGATAATAGAAGCAGAGTGGCAGCTTGACAATGATGATGCCGAGGGAGTATATCAGGCAGAGATCGTTCTGTATGCCAATAACAGAAGCGGACTCCTGGTGGATGTATCGCGCATGTTGACCGAGAAGAATATCAACATCACGGCTGTCAATACCAGAGTGAGCAAGCAGGGAGTATGTACGATGATGCTCTCATTCGAGACTACAGGCAGAGAACAGCTCAATCGCATAATAGAGAAACTCAATACCGTTCCGGGCGTGATAGATATAGAGAGGCGTACAGGCTAAACGGTTTAAGTGTCTGACTACAGATAAGGAGACAGTCCATGGGAGATCTTAAGATAGGCAGGATCGTGCTGAGCGTAGCTGCCACAAACTGCTATTTTGTGTATCATGAAGGGAAGAGCGAGTGTATCGTGTTTGACCCTGCGGACAGAGGAGACTATATATATGAAGCCCTTAAGAGTAAGGGTTTTTCGGTCACCCATATCCTTCTGACACACGGGCATTTCGATCATATATGGGGATGTTCCAAATTAAGGAGTCTTACGAGTGCACAGGTGTATGCACTTGACGCGGAACAGGAGGTCTTAGAGAGCGCCAGGCTTAATGTATCGGAGAGCGCAGGCAGGGCATGCACGGTCAAGGTCAACAACTATGTTAAGGATGGAGATATCCTTACGCTAAACGGATTTGATATCAAGGTACTGGCCACTCCCGGACATACCAAGGGTTCGTGCTGTTATTACTTTGAAAATGAAGGCGTCTTGATAAGCGGAGATACGCTGTTTGAAGAGAGCGTGGGGCGAACGGATCTGCCGACGGGAAGCATGAGTGAACTGACGCATTCGATAGAGCTCAAACTCGCAGATCTTCCGGATGATGTGGCAGTGTATCCGGGACACGGCGGACAGACCACAATAGGACATGAGAAGGAATACAATCCGTTCTGGCCGAGATGACAGATGACGGAAGAGGAAGACTAAGTGATAAATGTAAGGGTAAACGATGAGAGTTTCTCATACGATATACATTCATTGATCAAGGCATTCTATCCGGCAGAGGATGTAAGGGTGCTGTCAACAACAGGAGATGCGGGCTCCGGCGATGATACGCCGGAGTTCTTGATATATGCCGGTGAAGACAGGATAGATATCGTCATATGCATGAACGACAAAAAAGATGCCGGGCATGAGGACGTAAGAGAAGCAGCACCGGATAAAAGCAGTATAGTCTGTCATAAATATTCATTCATCGTTTCCCGTGATCTGCATGAAAACCGTGCGGAATATAAGAGCGAACTCAAAAGACAGCTGTACATGGCTCTGTCGGATCATACTAAAAGAGAACTCCCGTGGGGCACACTTACGGGTATCAGACCGACAAAGCTTGCCATGGCATTTATGGAAGATGCCGGGCGGATGGTTGAGGATGCACAGGATCCGTCGTATGAGATCGACGGCATCATAAAGATGTATATGGACAAGTATCTCGCTTCGAAGGAAAAAGCGAGGTTAGCTGTGGATATAGCCATAAGAGAAAGAAAAGTGCTTAAGGATATAGTCCGATGTGCAGAGAATACAGAGAAAAGTGACACACATGTCATAACCAAGGCGGAGACGGTACATCCTTTGGGAATGACCGGGATCCTCGCAGACGGATATTCACTCTATATAGGTATTCCGTTCTGCCCGAGCAGATGTCTGTACTGCTCATTCATGTCATATCCGATCGCTGTGAATAAGAATGCGGTCGCCCCGTATATAGAAGCAGTAAAAAAAGAGATAGACTATGTCGCATCTTCTTTTGCCGGAAGGAGACTGGACAGCATATATATAGGCGGAGGTACGCCTACTACTCTTACAGCCGAAGATTTAAAAGGTCTGATAGACTATGTTAAGGACAGACTGGATACCGGCAGTATCAGAGAGTTCACCGTTGAAGCAGGAAGGGCGGATTCGATAGATGAAGACAAATTAAAGACTCTTAAGAGACTTGGCGTTGACAGGATATCCGTCAATCCGCAGACTCTCAATGAAGAAACGCTTAAGTTCATCGGAAGGAAGGCGACAGCGGCAGAGACAGTTAAGGCCTATGAACTTGCGCGACATGTCGGGTTTGACAATATCAATATGGATATCATCTTGGGGCTTCCGGGTGAGAGACTGGACGATGTAAGATACACTCTGGACGGTATAGCTAAGCTCGCTCCCGATGATCTGACCGTGCATGCCCTGGCTGTTAAGAGGGGGAGCAAACTCGCAGAGCTTCTGCCGGGAAGCGAAAAAGGCGGCGGAAAAATGATAAGAAACGGCCATGCCGCTGACAGGGCAGACAGCAGAAGAGAAGAAAACGGTGGCGTGACAGAAATAATGCTTCGCAATACGGAGCTGGATTATGAGAAGGCTATGGCTCTCACATCAGAAACCGCGGCAGGTATAGGGCTGCGTCCGTATTATCTGTACAGACAGAAGAATATAAGCGGTAACCTTGAGAATACGGGATTTGCTGCAGAGGGAAAAGAAGGGATATATAATATCCTAATGATGGAGGAAGTGCAGGACATCGTGGCGTGCGGAGCCGGTACGGTAACAAAAAGAGTGATCCCCGGTATTGACGGAAGCGTCAGGATCGACCGGTGTGATACACATAAGGACCTTAAACTCTATATTGAGAACATTAATGAGATGATAGAAAGAAAACGCAGGCTGTTCGGGTGATCAGCCTGCGTTAATATTTTGCCTCATATGTTACGGATATGTTCCGGATGGGCGATCATATCTGATGCCTTACAACGGCATACTCATCGTCGTTCTTGTAGAATGGACATTCCTTGTGCGCTCCTGAGATGAACCGGTAATAATCGTCTTCATCCATATCTACGGAACAATAGTATTCCTCGTCCTCTTCGTCATATTCATTATATGTGCAAGTGTCACACTGCATATCCGTTCCCTATAAGATGTTGTCCGAAATATCTTCGGTAATGTTACCTGCAGGTTCAGCTCTTCTGTTCTCTATCTCCTTGAAAGCAGGTGATTCGTATCCGTGTTTGGTCGCGATCATTATCTTGTCATAAGAATCGAGAAGAGCGTTCACATCGAAATCCCTCAGATTGAACATGTTGCTGCCCATTGATACGGACAGCTTATATGGCTTGCCCGAATTGCGGTTATATGCCTCAAGAGCGTTCATAATGGCAAGTCGTGTATTGGAAAGCGCATAATCCGAGCATGAATCCAAAAGCACGAAGAAACGATCGCCCGTGATGCGCACGACCGCGCCCTGAGAATGTATCTCGTCTGTCATGAGCTTGGCAAATGTCTTGAGTACGCTGTCTCCTTCGGTATGACCGTATTGGGTATTGATCTCCTTGAAACCGTCGATATCAAGCATGATGGCAGAGAAGTTGCCGTCATGGTCCTTACGAAGTGAATCCTTGACACTGTCAAGATAATATCTGTTATATACACCCGTGAGTTTGTCTATCATTATGCCTTCGTTCTTGAGATTTACGATAAGTATGCATGTAGAGATACCCACGCAGGGCCATATGAGTGACTGGCCGTAGAACAGGGCCTGTATTATCGTCCCAACTGCTATCGGGAAGAGGAATACCCAGACTGGGAAGTACTGGCGCATCCTGCCTTTACGCTTGGAGTTGATATATATGATCACACCGTCAAGCAGCAGTACGACCTCGGCAAATGTGTATATCCAGAAGAAGGGCTGCCTGTGATATACGTTATTATCATCCACAGAGAACACTATAGGAGTGAAGATGTTGATCATCAGCAACAATGCCTCAAGGGAACAGAGAGTGTATATCAGATTGATGTGCAGCTTGGATATACGTTCATTGACATACTCATATACTATCGTTACGAAACACGGCCCGAGGACGATGTTAAAAAGATAGAGTATTATGTTTCCGGCGTAAACTATGAAATAGTTGAGATTGCCGGGGCGGCCGTCACAATAGAAATTAATGGGATCGATGATGCATCCCAATATCACCATGAAGATCATGATGTTTAGGATAACACTGGTGAGTTTACGTGTATGTATCTGCCATCCTCTGCAGATCAGAAGTGAGATCATAAGGAGCAGACCCATCAGATTGGTTCCGTATATCGCTGTCATGTCTATAGATGTATTCATATGCTTATTTTACCCTATTACCTTGACAAAGCGCAATTGTTTTGTGAATTTATATAGACCTGTATCTTGCCGGAAAGGAGAACCTGATAGCAACCGGTGTGCGGGGTATTGATCGACGGTGCGCATCGGTTCAGATCTCGGCCCCGTCATACTCATCGTAATTATCATATTCTTCGTAGTCTGAATATGCATCATCATCTC
>CAMNDJ010000034.1 GCA_946535225.1 uncultured Lachnospiraceae bacterium | reverse complement strand
CTAAGTACCGACGCAAAAAAACTACCCGCTTGTGTATTATATTTTCACGATCCGATTATTTACAATACATCCGCAAAATGCGGCTTAAGCCGGTTAAATAATGTAGTACCCAGAGCAAATATGATGATCGTAAATGCCCAGAAGTACAGGGTGCCGAATATATCTTCAAAGAACCATCCGCCGTAGCATACGGAATTCCTGTAGCCGTTGACTATATAAACGAGCGGGTTGATGCTTATGATCATTCGCCACGTGGGGCTTAAGTTCTCTATGTTCCACAGGATCGGAGTTGCCCACATTCCGATCTGCAAGACGATCCCGATGATCTGAGCTATGTCTCTGAAGAATACCATTATGGCGCTGGTGATATAGCACATACCCAGAGTAAGGATCAATGTGCAGAACGAATAGTATATTATCTGTATCGTGTATACACCCGGATAATAGCCATAGATGCAGGCCATTATAAGCATCACGCATACGAAGAATATGTGTATGAAGATCGCTGCCAGCACCTTGATCACCGGAAGTATGCTGACATTGAAGACAACCTTTTTTACAAGGTAGTTATACTCAACCATCGCAGCGGTTCCGTGAGTCAGCGCTTCACTGAAGAAGAACCACGGAACAAGACCGGTGGTTAAGAACAGGACATAGGGAACGCTCGTTGCCCTCGGACCCGTTTGCGATCCTGCACCCATGATGATATCGAAGACTATATAGTACATCACGATAGTGACCACGGGCTGTATCATCGCCCAGACCGCACCTAAGTACGAACCCGCGTAACGCTTCTTGAAATCATTGCAGGCAAGTTTCCAGATGAGTTCTCTATTCTTTATCAGTTCGCCTATGAGGTTTGTTTTCTTAGCTTTATCCAACTTAAGACCGCTCCTTTAACCTCTGAACCTACAGTCCCCTGTCTGCCCTGTATTCGGCAAATGACTGCCATTTCGTGTCCTTATCAGAGAATATGAGTTCCATACCCTCGCAGACAGGCCATTCGATGCATATATCCGGATCGTTATATATGATCCCGCTCTCATCATTGGGATGATAGAAATCGGTACACTTATATGCAAATTCCGCATAGTCACTCAACACAAGGAAACCGTGAGCAAAGCCCTCAGGGATGTAGAACTGTTTCTTGTTCTCCTCAGATAACACGATGCCGTGATATCTGCCGAATGTGGCAGAACCGGGTCTTAAGTCCACGGCCACATCATACACTTCACCGCGAACGACTCTCACAAGCTTGGCCTGTGGGTAATTGATCTGAAAATGAAGGCCTCTGAGTACGCCTTTCTTAGAAGCTGACTGATTGTCCTGAACGAACACCCGCTCGATCCCGGCCGCATCAAAATCCTGCTTGTTGTACACTTCCATGAAATAGCCCCTGCTGTCTCCGTGTACTTCAGGTGTTATTATCTTAAGTCCTTCAATGTTACAATCTTCTACTGTTATCTTGCCCATATACTGTGTTTACCTCTTTGATCTATACTTGTGACATATATGTCATATTTTTCGTCCAATCTTCACCATACGATCAGTCCGTCTTAAGATAACTTAAGTTCATATCAACCCTGCCCTCTATACCGTTAATACGTCCGGCGGATGAATACTGCCAGATTGAATATTTCCCGCCGTAGCTCGGCGCGTCTGCATATTCAGCCAGCCATATCACATCACTGTCCGTGAACTTGGTGATATCCAATCTGTTGTTGAACCAGTTGCGGCTCGCATATATTCCGGACTTTTGTCCGCTGCTCCTTATCGTCTCACAGAAGGCCTCGCAGATCGCGGATCTTGTCTGTACATCGAGGTTGTCTGCTCTTCCCTCGCCGCCGGCTCCTTCCGTATCGATAAATACAGGGTATTTAAGCTCGTATCCTCCGATCAGGCTTAAGACCGCGCTGGCTTCTTCCACTGCCTCTACCTGATTAACTGCCTGTGTGAAGAAGTATACACCTACCGGGATCCCTGCCGCCGTTGCGCCTTCGATATTTGCATTGAAATACGGATCGACTACTATGGAGCCTGACTTGGAGCCTCTGTATCCGCAACGGATTATCGCAAACTTAACGCCCGAATCCTTAACCGCGTTCCAGTCTATCTCCTTATTGTACTTGGATACGTCTATGCCGAACTTGGCATTCTCTTCATTCTTGACCGCATCCGTTCCTGCGGATTCGCTCGCAGCATCATTCTCGCCCGTATCCTCCTTAACGGCATCTATGTCCGCTTCCGTCTTGATAAGATACGAAATATCCGCTATCTCTTTGTATTCGAGTTTGGCCTTTACGGTACATATGAGCGGCTGGGTCGGAACATCAAATCCGTCCACTGCAGCAAGCTTTACCTCATAATCTCCGGGCGTCAGCCCCTCGACATATATGATACCGTCTCTGTCTTCATCCTTATACTCGGCAGTCCCTCCGACCATTATGCTGAAGAACTGGCCCTTTACAAGGCTTCCGGAAGAGTCCATTATCTTGACTCTTAAATCCTTCTCAACGGAGCTTGCACTCACGGCAAGAGACCTGTCTACCTCGCTGCCTTCTCCTTCTCCCTGATCCGATGACTCTGCATTTTGGTATTTGCCGTCTCCTACCAGGTGTTCATCAAAGAAGGTCTCATCATATTTCCATGCGTTTAAGTCACTGCCCTTGATCTTCCCGTCCTTCTCGGCAACTTCTTCATCCGAGGCCACTGTTACTGAAGATGCGGCCTGCTTCTTCTTAGATCCTAAGTAGCCGTTCATTGACAGGATCGCTATGAATATTGTGACCACAAAAAGCGTTACTGCAAGTAACGCTTTGATAAGAACCTTAGAGTCCATCAGCAACCTCTGTCAGATATTTGCCGTAGTCTGTCTTAAGCAGAGGCTCGGCCAGCTTAAGTAACTGCGCCCTGTCTATGAATCCTCTCTTGTATGCAATCTCCTCGATGCAGGAAATATAAAGCCCCTGTCTCTTCTGGAAGGCACATACAAAATCACTGGCATCTAAGAGCGAATCATGATTGCCCGTATCGAGCCATGCAAAACCTCTTCCCATGGTCTCTACGCTCAGTTCGCCCATTTCAAGATATGCATTGTTCACAGAAGTGATCTCGAGCTCACCTCTGGCAGAGGGTTTGACGTTCTTTGCTATATCAACGACTCTGTTATCATAGAAATACAGTCCGGGAACCGCATAATTGCTCTTGGGATGTGCGGGCTTTTCTTCGATAGAGATCGCTTTGCCGTTCTCATCGAATTCAACCACGCCGTACTCTCTGGGATCTCTTACGTAGTAACCGAAGATCGTCGCTCCCTTTTCTCTGGATGCCACATCCCGCAACAGCTTAGAGAAACTCTGACCGTAGAATATATTGTCTCCGAGCACGAGTGCTACCCTGTCATCTCCTATGAACTCATCTCCTATGATGAACGCCTCGGCAAGACCGTTGGGATGCTCCTGGATCTTGTAGCATATGTTCATGCCCAGATCGCTTCCGTCACCTAACAGTTCCTTAAATACAGGCAGATCTCTCGGCGTAGAGATTATGAGCACATCCCTTATATCCGCGAGCATAAGCGTTGAAAGCGGATAGTAGATCATCGGCTTGTCATATATCGGTACGATCTGCTTAGAGATCGCCTTGGTCACCGGATACAGTCTCGTGCCGGATCCTCCGGCCAAAATGATTCCCTTCATGGTTCACTTCTCCCTATACGTTATACATGGTCTTATAATATTTCTGATAATCGCCGCTCGTTACGTTCTTCATCCATTCTTCATGATCGAAATACCATGCTATGGTCTTGCGGATACCTTCGGCAAACATGGTCTCCGGCTCCCAGTTAAGCTCAGACTTTATCTTGTCCGGAGCTATTGCATAACGGCGGTCGTGCCCCTTACGATCCTCTACGTAGGTTATAAGATCCTTAGTCACATTCGCTTTTCTGGGATCTGAATCGGGAAGCATATCCTGAAGTGTCTCTATGATGATCGTCACGATCTCGATATTGCGCTTCTCATTGTGACCACCGATATTATATGTCTCAAAAAGTCTGCCCTTATTTATCACAAGATCTATGGCCTTACAGTGATCCTCAACATAGAGCCAGTCACGGACGTTCTTACCGTCGCCGTATACCGGCAGTTTCTTGCCCTGTAATGCATTATTGATCATAAGCGGGATCAGTTTCTCAGGAAACTGATAAGGGCCGTAATTGTTGCTGCAGTTCGTTATATTGGCAGGGAACTTATATGTGTCCATATAGGCCTTTACCAGCATATCGGAGCTCGCCTTGCTGGCTGAATACGGGCTGTGCGGATCATAAGGTGTTGTCTCATAGAAGAAAGCATTGTCATCATCGGGCAGCGATCCGTATACCTCATCCGTAGAAACATGTAAGAACCTGTGATCCGGCTTAAACGTTCCGTCTGCCTCTTCCCATGCTGCCTTGGCGCAGTTGAGCATTACCGCCGTACCCAGCACATTAGTCTGGACAAAAACCTCCGGATTACGTATGCTTCTGTCCACGTGACTCTCGGCCGCGAAATGAACCACTCTGTCGATGTCAGGATTGTCATTAAATACCTTCTCTATCGCTTCCTTATCCGTGATATCAGCCTTGACAAAAGTATAATTGGGTCTGTCCTCTACACCTTTAAGGTTCTCAAGATTGCCCGCATAGGTCAGCGCATCCACGTTTATGACACGGATGTCATTACCGTATTTATCCATGATATAGTGAACAAAATTGCTTCCTATGAATCCGGCGCCGCCGGTTACCAAATATGTATGCACGTCATGCTCCTTTCGATCTTACGATCCGTCATCAATATCCGAGATAGCTTAAGTTCATATCTACGTTGCCACCTATTCCGCTGACCTTACCCTTGCTGGTGTACTGCCAGAGATTATATCTTCCGCCGTATGTAGGCGCCGTGTTGTACTGCGCCAGCCATATCTTGGCATTACCGAGTGCTCCCGGATTGAACTTCTGCGACAGCCAGGTCTTGTTAGCATATACTCCTGCAGAATAGCCACTGTTGGCGATCGTCTTGCAGTAAGCATTTATGACTGCCGTTCTTGTGCCGGAATCTATAGCATCTCCTCTTCCGCCGCTGCCTTCGACATCAAGGAATACGGGATAACTAATCTTGTATCCGCTTATAAGATTGAGCGTCATGGATGCTTCTTCGACAGCCTCCACTTCATTGGTCGCCTGAGTAAAGAAGTATACTCCGACCTTAAGTCCTGCAGCAGTCGCTCCCTTGATATTGGTCCTGAAAGTCGGATCCTCGATAAGGGCGCCGGTGGTCGAACCGCGGTATCCGCAGCGAATGATCACATAGCTGACACCTGAATTACGCACCTTGGTCCAGTCGATCGAACCGTTCCACTTAGATACGTCTATGCCAAGCGCACCGTTGCCTGCCTGGAGCACTCCGTCACCGTTAAAGGTATACTTTGCACCCTGGATGACCTGCTCGCCGGTGACTTTCTCGCCGTCTTTGTTGAAGAAATATGTGGCACCGTCTATGTTCTGCCAGCCGGTGTATTTATATCCCGTAGCGTTGGTTGTCTGCTTGTAGAACTTCTGCTTACTGTTGCTTAAGTAATCGGCTGCCGATGCAGCAACGTATTTGTCTCCCGACTTGACATATAACTGCTCGCCCTTGGTAGTCTTAAGGACGGTCTTCTTATCCTTGTCCGTGGGCGTCGGAGTAACCGCCTTGGTCGGAGCTTTGGTCGGTGTCGGGGTAGGAGTCGGTGTCACCTTTACGGTAGGAGACGGTGACGGAACCGGACTGGGTGTGGGGCTCGGGGTAGGAGTCGGTGTAGGACTCGGTGTGGGTGAAGGCGTCGGCTCCGCTGTAGGTGAAGGACTCGGCTCCGCTGTAGGAGACGGATCGGGTTCTTCTGTCACAGAAGGTTCCGTCGTTACAACCGGTGACGTCGTTTCCGGATCACCCGGATCAGTGCCCGGGTCGCTTCCGCTACCGTCATCAGCATGCACCTCGGGTACCCATGTATGCTCCGTAAACATCAGATATCTGTAATAAAGCGAATCCAGTTTATCAATGCCTGTCTTGGTATTGGGCTTGGCTATATCGGCATCCTTGACCTCCACGTATTTGGTCTCAGTACCTATCGGAGTCTTGGTCGACTCAACCCATTCCACCGTATCCGTAAGGGTCGCCTCTACCTGAGTCTGCTGGGCCGTATCCTCTACTGCCGCATTGACCTGTGACTCTTTCTTGATCTCATCAGACACATCTATCTTCTTGTATTCAAGCGTCTCTTTGACATTGATCTTCTGCTCGCCCGTCTCGAACTTATAATTCTCGTATCCGTCCAGTGCAACGAGCTTGACCTTGGTGTCGCCATGCTGGATCTTGGCTATATAGATAACGCCGTCTTTATCATCATCCGTATATGTCTGCGTCTTGCCGTTTGCATCCGTCACCTCGACCTTAAAAGGAATGCCGGGGATCAGCTTGCCGGATTTCTTGTTGATGAACTTGATCTTTAAGTCCTTAACGACCGACTGCAGGTTCATGGCTACTGTCACGTTGCCGGACTCTTCGTCTTCTTTCTCGTTATATTCCGCCAGCCCGGGTTCCTCTTCGACAGGCTCCTCCGGCACGAAGACTTCGCGGCTGTTGGCCGTGGCATACAGCACTCCCTCTCCTGCCGTACCGATCCCCGAAAGATCGTTTCCGATCGCAGCAAACTCGGAGATCTTCTTATCAAGCGTCCTTGCATTGCTGAATATATTGACGACCACTATCGCGACTACAAGAACCGCGATCCCCGTTGCAGCTACGAGATAGTCAAGTCCCGTAAGGTTACGAAACCAGGCTCCTGCCTTACCGGAAAAACCGCCTCTTCCTGCTCTGTTGCCTGCCCTGTGCGCTGCAGCCCCGTGACGTTTTGCCGTGGCGTGAGTCGAAGCATGCCTTCCGTGAGCGGCGGTATTTCTATGTGCTTCTGCCGCCTTATGTCCAACCGGCTTCTTAGCAGGTACATCTTCGTACATGGCGTCCGCAAATCTGCTCTTCTTGACAGGTTCATTTGTCTTTGCGGCCTTGGACTTAGCCTGTACTGCCTTGGTCGCCTTAGCTTTCGTCCCTGAGGTCTTGGATGCTTTTGCCTTGGAAGCTTTTGCTTTGGAAGCTTTTGCCTTGGAAGCGGCAGCTTTTGATGCCGGCTTACCGGATGCAGATGATCTGACAGCCGATGTCCCGGATGCCGGCGCCTTGGATGCTCCGGACCTTGAAGCAGCAGGCCTTGCTCCCGCCCCGGTCTGTCTTCTTACCGGTCTGTCTTCCCTGCCGATAGAATCATATTCAGCAAGCATATCAGCTATATTGCTCTCGCTCGATGCATAACTGTCGGCATAGCTTCCGCCTTTTTTTCTTTTTTCCTTGATCTCATTTAACTCCTCTTCAAGCTTGTCAACCTCCGTAAGAGCCTGTGTTACGGACATATCCGGCTTGGAAGCTAAGCCATCGTTGTCAAGATCAAGTATCTCCAGATCGTCTTTTTCCATAATCTTCTCTCTTTCCCCTTTCCCGCGCGTCTTTAATTCACCTACAATACGCGCAATTTATCATTTGACCATAATCTATAAGATTTTACCACACTTATATGTTATATACAAGCCTTGAGGCTCTTTTTACCACAATAAATAGCGGTGTAACATCAGTCATACCGCTATATCTTGACAGGCCTTCCCAAACCCCGGACCATCGACAGATATCCGCGCCGGTATTATAATCTAACATGTGAAGTCAGATCACATCGGTCGCGTGACTGCCGGGAAAGGTTAAATAAATGCGCATCTGGATAAAGGAATTCAAGGATAACAGAATGCTTAAGGATATGGTATCGGAGCACCACGAAGAGGATACCAGGACACACAAGGTCTTTGCAGCCATTGACGAGGCATGCAGGGAGTTCGATCTGCCCAAGCCGATCTGGTTAGACAAAAACATCCGGGAATTTCAAGATCATTCCCGGACCAAATTCTATCAGGACTCATTCATCGAAGAGATCCCTTTTGACTATCTTGATTTTCATGTGATCGAAGAAGACTGATCTTCTTCATCCTGCCGGCACTTTTCAGTCGTGCCGTTCATCCTCATTACTGTACATCTCGCAGAAACGGGCAGAGAAAGAAACCGGTTCGCCTCCGTCACTTAAGTGTGTGGTATCACCGTAGCAAGCCACACGGAAAGATGCGATCCCTTCTCTTCGCTCTTCCGTATATATTGTTGTCACGGATGTAGGCGCAGCACAGAATCCATGCCACAACGGCATCGGCGATACTCCTATCAGATGTCCTATCAGCACACAGCCTACTCCGAAATGGCAGAATAACGCTATGGTATCATCATTGGGGCGTTCTGCCCTGTACAGGCGCCCGTCCCGGACGTATCCATGCTCTTTAAGCATCGCATCAAACTCAGTCACGATCTCTTTTGCATAGGCTTCCATATCGCCTGCTGCCATGATCGGATTATCAAACCACTCATCCTCCCTGTAGAATTCATCATGAACGGTCCAATCCTGCGGCAGCCAGTCCCAGCAGATATTGTGGAGCTTGCCCTTATCCGGGCGTTCTATCCATCTTCCGGAGAACTCACGCAGCCAGTCCCTGTACTCGGCTTCCATTCCCTTGGCCTTAAGGGTCGGCGCGGCAGTCTCCATGGCACGGCCCATCGTGGATACATAAGCCTTATCTATCTTTTCATGAACAAGCCGCTTCGCAAGCAGCTCTGCCTCGATCCTGCCCTTGGGGGTCAGGCTGTCATTTTCATAATCGGGATCTCCGTGACGGATCAGTAATAATCTCATTTATCTCTTATCCTCTCATATATCATCCGGCATAGAGCAGTCCGTCAAACAGTTCTTCTGCCCTCTGTTCTTCCAGGAAATCTTCACCCCACGGTCCCTCTGTGATCGTCAGTCTCCAGATGTCTCCGTTCTCATCGATGATGTCCAGATAATCTTTGTCATCCGTTCTGTACGGCCTTACTTTGGTATTTCTCTTAAGTGTGTCAAATCCCAGATCATTTCCGTTCTCATCGACTTTGGCAAGCTTCATTTCCAGCTTGTTGGTTATGACAAGGTCGCCGCTTTTTGCGTAGGTCCAATAATCATCCTTACGCTTCGGCAGTCCGTTGCTGTCAACCTTAAAATGCGCATATTTGTTGAACGTGCCCATCTTATAATCGGTATCGCAGACCATGAAATCTTCCGGATCAGTGAAAGTAGACAGATTCTCAGGATCACTTTCTCCCGTATATACACCTATTATCGTTCCATAGAGATAATCCGAGTATCTAAGCGTTGTCCCCACACTGTATATCGACGTGCTCTCATAGTCATTTTCCTGACGCTGGTTGATATAGAGATAGTTCTCATTGTTCGCGGTATGGACCAGGCTTCCGCTGCATTCATAGCCCCATATCTCCTCGGTAAGACTCTGAGCCGTACTGCCGTCACCGATGACAACGGATATCTCTTCTATCCAGTCGCCGTCATTTTCATTGGGAATGGCCGCAGCCATGAAGTCCTCATATTCACCGTCTCCGTCAACATCCAGCGAATACGTATCGCTCTGACCGTTCATCATCTCGATCTCATAACAATATGCCTCGGGAACATTTAAGAATCTCTCATCGAAGAGTTCTTCATTACCGGCAAAAGGTATGAACATGGTGTTCCTGCCCGGTGTTGCACCCTGAACATCATATGGGAGATCTGCCGGGAAATGCAGCCATAATCCCTCGTAGCATATATTCCATGAGAAATGATCATTACTTGCATACTTCTTCTCTTTGATCATTTCATCAAATGTTTTCTCAAACAGCCCGTTATATACCGGATCGTAACTGTCCTTGCCGGCCTTTGATACCACAACTTCCTTAAGTCCGTTCATGTCTGTTATCACATCCGGCAGCAAAAGCTCTGTTCCGGTCTTAGTGTCTATATTACGGCCGCAGACTGTCGTATAGGTACAACCCGCTCCGAGGAAGGTATCATCATATTCCACATACGACATCACGACTTCATCCGCACGACACAGTGATACACGTCTGTTTTTGTAGTATGATCTGTATTCGTCACCGCCTTCTGCGGCAAATGCATCCTTAGCCGCATCAGCCAGATCATAGATCCCGTCCCTGCATTCATCTATCTTGGTTTTGGCGCGCTTTTTTAGAAGCTCTCCGAGTTCATGATGATCGTCGTCATCCACTTTGAAGAACTCGACTACGGAACTGTAGTAATATCCCTTACTGTAGTCATCATCATCTTCGTTGTATATAAATTCAGCGTCTATCTTTAACTTAAGCGGATGATTCTCCCCGTCCAAGGTGTCGAATCCGCCGGGTTCCGGGCTTAAAATCTCCATGGAATTTCGTGATTCAACCCTGAGTTTCACGTCATGATCCGGCATAACGAAGGAGATCTTAAATGCATTATGCTTGGAATCATAAACAGGACTGATGGGTTCATCATCCAGATAGAAGCTGTAATCCGTATCAGTGGCTATCATATCGAACAGGAGTGAGACTTTATCTCCCTCCTCGTAGCTGTCCTTCGCGCCCTTGAAATCATCCTCACTCCCGCAGAAATCAATGACGTATTCTTCGACTTCTTCTTCCTCTTCCTCAACCTCTTTGCTGCCGCATGCCGTTAAGCAAAACGACAAGCATGTCAGTATGAGTACTGGCATCAATGATCTTCGTATCTTTTTCATATCAACCATTTCTGTTACCCCTCTTTAAAAATCTCTCCAATGTATGTGTCAAAACTCCGATAAGTGCCGGCAGGGTAAGCCCTAACGCCAGATAAATGCATTTCACCCACTGCATTTTTCCCGGAACATATGTATAATACAGATCTTCCTTAAAAGCGGTCATATCAAAGTCTTTAAAGGCACCTGTCAAAGCTGACAGACCTGCAAATATCGCCTTAATGATCATAAAGAGTGCAAGATGATGCATCATTATATCAAATGTATGGGTACCGACAAAGTTAAATACCTTCATCGCAACATCTCCGCCGTTTGAAAACAGTCTGCCCAATATCTTTGCGACCCTTAACCACAGCGCTATGCCTGTCAGTGTCGTAACAAACGGAGTAAACGGTGTGCCGGCAAATCCGGTCACCCAGACCGTGCTGTAAGCCAGTCCTCCGTGAACATGTCCAAGCAGAATGTTCATTCCGAAGATCAAAGGGAAATATATAAACCACGGCGTGATATCATACTTCTCAAGCCTCGTCCTGTAAGTTCTTCCGAACTGCAGTGCCGGTGCCATTAGCATCAGTCTTGCAGGGAACCTGTACGCATCATATACGCTTCCCCTCTGAGAGAGCCAAACAGCGAGCATACCCACCGCCAGGTATATTATCATGAAGATCCATTCCGCTCTTGTCCCGTATATGACGTTTCCGTCATCTGTCATACCTGACCTTTGCTTAGCTTTATTCTTTCCCGTAACTGCCTTACATACAGCAGAAAAAAACGCCCTGACTGATATATCGATAACTTCTGACAGGAAGAGAGCCGGAACGAACCATGCAGCGGCGTTTAATCCGAACTGATGCCCTCCCATAAAAGGAGCTATGAACAGGTTATATGGATTTAACTTGCCGGCAAATTCAAATCCGTTATCACTAAGGATCGTTGAAACGATCCCATATATGAGATTCCAGATAAAATACGGGATGAGCAGACGTTTTGCCTTACGTAAGATAAAAGCTCCGATGTGCCCTTCATCTGCAGGCTTATAGAAATAACCGGCGATAAAGACAAAGATCATCACATGATAGGAATAATAAGGGAACACACCCGCAAAAGTGAGTATACCTAAATCCAGATGGCCAAGCAGGATAAGTATGATACCTATGGCCGACAGTATCGTGAATGTATCGTTTCTCTTATCGTTCATTGCAGTTGTATCAGTTCATGCACTCTGGATGCAACAGCCCCCGCTCCCGCATCATTCAGATGATAGTCATCGGCAATATATTCCGTTCTCTGATCCACATTGACGGCGCCATAGTAGATATCTACAAAGCTTGCCCCTGCAGACGCAGTCGCTGACAACTCAAACGTAACATAGTCACTCAAAAGTCCTTCACCTATGTTATGAACATCTCCGTCCACGAAGAATCCGTCTATGGTCTTGCCTGATGCAGGCTGTGACAGATATACCACCCTTATATAGGGATAAGCTTTTCTTATCTGCTCTATCGAATGTCTCACCGCGCCGTATATACAGGTGATATCAGTCTCGCTCTCACTGCCTAACGGTCTGTGATCCACATAGTCCTCAAGATCATACATGATAAATATCGCATCCACCGCAGACATGTCAACCTTCTTAAGGAGATCTACAGCCGTCACGGCCTGTTCAGATACCAAAGGAGCAGCAGATTCCGGAACAGACATATCAGACGTAACCAGTGCATCCGCGATCGCAGGCAGGCTCACTCCGTCTTCTTCATCTTCTTCACTGTACGAAGAGTTCCTGCAGGTGATATATGATCCCTCGATACCGCAGTTTATGACTTCGCCACCATATATATCCGCCAGGGCTTTGGCCAGGTTATTATCGGGATAACCGTCTGCAAATGGACTGTTTCCGAGTGTCAGTATCGTTAACTTGCCGTCATCGGCCTTGCCCTCTACCTGCGAGGCACTAAGCGGAAGTATATAGTCATTCGGTTCGGTATCAAAATCCGTCGTCACTTCATCCGGATCATAATCCGACTCCTGTCCTTTGTTCCATTTTATGACCATTATCACGACGGCTATGACAAGTATTATCATGATCATGGGGATCACATACAATATGATATTATCTCTTTTCTGCTTTCTTTTCTTCATGATCTGCTCCAACGTCCGGCTGCTCCACACGGCAGGATAAGACCCGAACCTGTCACGGGCAATCCTATCTCATCCGCCTCGATATTGCCTCCGAAGCGCTTACCTACCGTAAGTCCTAACATATAGTGCAATACCGCAGGCTGTAAGCCCGTGGTGTATGAACTGATAAGGAAGAATAACGGATCATCCGACATAAGTTCCGCCGCCAACTGAATAAAAGGAAAGACACTCTCTTCCAGCTTCCACATCTCTCCCTTCGGTCCTCTTCCGTAAGAAGGCGGATCCATTATGATACCGTCGTATTTATTTCCGCGGCGTATCTCACGTTCTATGAATTTCACGCAGTCGTCTACCAGCCACCTGACAGGTCTGTCAGAGACTCCGGAACTAACGGCATTTTCCTTGGCCCAGCCGACCATGCCCTTAGAGGCGTCAACATGAGTCACATGCGCACCCGCATTAAGCGCGGATACCGTTGCACCGCCCGTATATGCGAAGAGATTGAGTATCTTAACTTCTGCTCCCTGTCCCTTTTCCCTTAAACGCAAGCGTATCTTATCAGCACACCAGTCCCAGTTGACTGCCTGCTCGGGGAAAAGTCCCGTATGCTTGAACGAGAAAGGTTTTAGGTTGAACTTAAGATCTCCGTAGCCTATCTGCCACTCTTCGGGGAGACTTCTAAATTCCCATTCACCTCCGCCGGATTTAGACCTGTGATAACGACCGTTAAACTTACGCCACCCCGGATCAGACTTACCGGAATCCCATATTACCTGGGGATCGGGACGTACGAGTATATAGTCTCCCCAGCGCTCAAGTTTCTCACCGTCCGAGGTATCCAACACTTCATAATCTTTCCATTTATCTGCTGTCCACATATTTATCCTCCGTGACGAGCACTTTGTGCGAGTCCGCGAGGCGAATTTCAGATTTGCCGATGCGATAATGGCGATTTGAACCGCTCTCAAATCGCAGGTATGAAACATGATATATCAATATCATGTTTCATACTATTCTTCCCTGAAATTCGCATTAATAATCCCCGAGTCATTGTCATATTCGTGCCACAGATGACTCGCAAGATTCTTATATACCGTATATTCACCGACTCGTCCGTATTCCTCCAACCCGAAGTCCGAAGGATCACCGACAAGAACGTCATTACCGGCAAGGATCACGTAATCGCACCAGTATTCAGTCGAATACTCTGCGAGTTTGTCGGCTGCCATTTCGTGGGACATATACAGATCAAATAAAGGATTGTCCACTCTCTTCCACGAACTCACCATACTGTCGCGCCCGAAAGGCAGCATTATATCCGTGGTATACTGCCTCACAAAGTGCACAAGCTCCGGCGGAAATGCCACAAATATCCGTTCATCATCTTCCTCAGGGCGTACCATATCACACAGTTCTATCACCTCTTCCGGGAGATGATATGCATTCTCGGCTCTGGAATAAGTCATACCGGTATAGGCAAATGAACCGCTTAAGACCATGATAAGGCATCCCACTGCAACTCCTAAGGCAAAGTGATTCCCTATGACCTTGACCGCACTGTAAGATATCACTACCGTCATCGGCAATAGCCAAAGTATCCTGTAATATGTTCCCTCATCGAGCATATTGTAAGCCATATAGAAATACGGGATAAAGAAGAGAATCTGGATAACCGTAGGCACGATAACGAGCAGTACACGCAAATGCCTGTCCTCTTCCTTAAACCACAGATATATCAGCGCTGCTATGAATAACAGGCAGAAATAGCCGGTTCCGTTATAAGCTTTGAAGATCTCAACAATCTCTGTCATATAAGCTCCGTTATCTATATCAGAATATACATCGCCCCGTATGCGACCAGCGGAACACAGGTTATCATGAGTTTAAGCGCTACCTGTATATCCTTTCTGCATACTGAAATGGTGATACCGTATATCGCTATCATAAGTGCCACGAGGAATACGCTTGCTGTTGAACACATGGCCGCTGCGATACTCATAAAGAACATGACGATCCAGAATCCAAGCGTGCGCTCATCCGAATCCTCATCTCTCTTAAACAATACGAGCATTATCCATCCGATGGAAATCAGTATGAGATTGGCTAACATCGCCTTGCCCTGCCAGGTTCTTGTCAGCATAAAAGTCGCCTGTGTATAGATCGAAACATTACCGAATACGTACATAAAACATACAAAGAGCATAAATGCCGCTTTGCGCTTAGTATCCTTACCGAATAAGGCTGTGGCATAGTTGTAATAGACCATATAAAGAAGAGGTATCAGGAATATCCCTATGACCGAATGAGCGATGATCGTCGGATGAATACCGCTGACTCTTCCCAGAAAAGCGATCCATACAGGGACGGATGCAAGGGCATGCCTTAAGTCCATGGACATCGAAAGCCCTGTATAAGGCTTGATCCTGTATAAGGTCCCGGTCTCTTCGGTCAGCACCGACTGTACTACGTAATAAGCGTCATCACCGTCAAATGACTGCATAAATACATACATCACTATCTGGAAAAGGATGCACAGTATGACCAATGTCCAAAGCACGACATTCTCATCGATCTTTTTCTTTTTGCGCTCCTTCTTCTCTCCTCTTCTTATCCTGTGCATAAGAGAAGAGCGCTTTTTTTCTTTTCCCTCGCCGTCACGACCGGGCTCGATCTTATATACCACAAAGTTATATACTATCAGACCGATCATCGCTGCAGCTGACTCAACGCCCAAAAAGAGCGCCACGATCAGGGAAAAACCGTCAGCCTTAGTGATAGTCACAGGTACCGATATCAGTTCAAATATCCCAAGCGACATGATAAAGCCAAAGATATATGTCGTCGTAACGGTCCGAAGTCTCGGCGATACAAATGAGATCGGAAGCAATCCGACACAATATGGAATTATGATAAGTATCACTATAAGTGCAGAAATACTCGTCAATATCATCTATGTCCCTCTTATTACAGATCTATGCTGTCATAGTCGTAGTTCTCGGCTAAGTCTTTAAGATCTTCAAGTTCCTTATCCAGATCTTGTAGTGTAACGCGCCTTTTACCTTCTGCCATGCAGTCCGTCATATAGTGACAGACCTCCGGGCTGTAATGGGTATGGTCTGCGTAATTATCAAAATCGCAAATGATATCTCTGTCATTTTGGAAGAAATACACTTCCACATTATCGTATTCAAGCAATCGTCTCGTCATATAGTCGTACTTGGCTATGATGGAATCGATCTGATCCTGTCTTTTGGCATCATACCAGTACAATATGCTGTAAGGCGGATAGAATATAGTATACTCCGTATCGGGATGCGCTTCAATATAAGGCAGTATATTGGCATCAAGGTTGGCTCTTATCCCCTCTATGTATTCATCCGCAGTAGTCTTATCGGGTGTCTCCGGTGCCGGAGTATAATACAGTCTCACGTTAGCCAGATTGTAGTGCATAGGCTGCCACCAGGGTTTGTATATCTTATTCCATTCGCTCGCATCCGACCTGTCGACCAGCGGCTTGATCACATAATCAAGAAGTACCGTCTTGTTCCAGATATACTTAACGTCATTAATGACATTATCGTCATATATGTAATCCGTCGGTTCAAACTTGGTCTGCTCCGTATCCGATGAATAATTGAGTTCATCTATTCCCAGGAATACGCGCTTAACGGAATCTCCCTTGGCCTTAAATATCTTATCCAGAATGATCGCCTGATCCTTGGGATATGCGCCGTTATAGCTTAACTTCTGCGTCTTCAGCCCCATATCTTCCATAAACCAGTCGGTATCGAAGGCAACTGTCATGGATGATCCCAAAAGCACACTGTCATAGTCCATATGTGCAGCAAGACCGGGATTCATATCCACCTGATCATCAACAACATACGGGAATGATTTAAGCGGAGCGTGATAATGAAAAAACGGGTCGACTGTGATAACGGCAGCTCCGGCAGCGATCAGTCCCAGGGCGACCGTCACACCCATGGCCAGTATGAAGTTTCTCACTTTTTTATCTGTCATAGTCAAAAATTAAAATACAAAAATGTGCTCACACCGGATAATGACAGCACTGACCATATAAACAGTATTCCGAGCATTATGCCGTTTGGTATCGTACGCTTCATGCTCTTTGATATATATAATGCATTTGGTGCAAGCAGCGCTGTACCTAAGCCGAATATCGCAAACAGTACCATTATGATATAGCGACTGAAGCTTAAGTTCGTAAGGTGAAGTATCTTAAGCGCATACCAGAATTCACCCGAATTGAAGCCTTCGAGGAAACCGTCACCAATGTGTCCGAACCCTCCGGTCACGGTACTTCTAAGTATAGTGCATGCAGTGGAGACATCGGGAGATCTGAAGAATACCCACGCTATACACACAAAGATAAAGGTTATGATGCGGGAAAGAAGACCCGTGCAAGGCTTGTATGACTCTTTTGCTTCATCCGGTCCGCTATCAACGCTTTCCTTCTTATGCGCTTTCTCCATTAACTTCATATAAGCCCTGGTGATCACATACATAAGTCCGTGCATGCATCCCCAGAGAATAAACGTGACACCTGCGCCATGCCAGATACCGCTTATTAAAAATACTATGAGCAGGTTTACATAAGTTCTGACATTGCCCTTCCTGTTGCCGCCTAAAGGGATATATACATTCTTTGTCAGGAACTTATTAAGCGTTATATGCCAGCGTCTCCAGAATTCGATGATATTGCGGGACTTGTACGGAGAATCGAAGTTGACGGGAATGTCGATCCCGAACATTCCTCCGAGTCCGAGTGCCATATCACAGTAGCCGCTGAAATCAAAATATAACTGCAATGCATAGAACAATATCGTAAGGAAAGCTTCCGCAGATCCTATGCCCGTGGCTGATACGCCATATGCATAGTCTACGGCTTTACCGAATGTATCTGCTATCAGGACCTTCTTGGAAAGGCCAAGGATAAATAGGACTGTTCCGTTTAAGATCCTGTCATTTCCAAGCGGACTGATATGATCTGAAGAAGCAGCTTCTGTCGTCACACCGAAAGCGCCCTCTGTCCTTGCTTTTCTTCCGATGGCACGGTACTGAGGCAACATGCTCTGTGCGTCCGCAATAGGACCCGCTATCAGCTGCGGAAAGAAACTGACAAATAATGCATAGTCCACAAAGCTGCATAACTTCGGATCATCTTCGCCTGTGCCCGAATCGTCATCATTACTTTGCCGCGTTTCTTTTGCCGGAAGCTCATTCCTGTAAGCATCCGCCAAGAATCCTATCTGTTGGAATGTAAAAAAACTGATACCAAGCGGAAGCAGGATATGCTTAAGCGGCAGAGCCGTCTTAAATACATGATTGCAACTGTCCAGAAGAAAATCCGTGTATTTAAAGTAGATCAACAAGCCGAGATTGCCGGCGATACCGATGATCAGAGGAGTTCGCCCCGCGGTAACTATGGATCCGGTGCTTTCCTCATCCTCAGTCGCGCTCTTTTTTTGCACATACACAATGGCACGGTATATGGCGTAATTGAACAGGATGGAGCAGACCATTATCGCCAGATAACCTAAATTGAAATATCCGTAGAACCACAGAGACACGGCGATGAGCCAGACCTTGGCCGCGACGGGATTCCTGTCCTTAAGAAGACAGAATCCGAGAAGGGCAAGCGGCAGGAACAGGAATATGAATATATAAGAATTAAACAGCATATCTCTGTCTCCATACATCGGACCATGTCCGGTCGCTGTCTTCAGTCGCCTCAGTCAAAATAGTAATCATCATCTTCATCGGTATCTGCTCTGTTCATCCGCATAAAGACGAATACAAGTACGCCCAGGCCTCCGGCTAAGATGACGCCTATCATGACAAAGAGGATAGTATTGGTACCGTTCTGTGCGATCATCTGCTTGTCCGTAAAGGTTATCACATAGTCGGATGCATGCTTCATATTGAAGGTCGCATCACCGGACGCGTCAGTCTTGACGGAATCCATGAGTTCCAGTTTGTCCCTGTCGGGATCGTAATAATACAGGTTCGCAAACTTGCCTGCATGCTCTGTGCCGGTATTGACCGTAAGCTTTGCATCGAATCCAAACGGACCGTCGCAGGCTATGGACATCGTCATATAGTCATCTGTCTTAAGCTTGTTTATCGCCTTATCGGGTATCGCTGCGCTGTCGAAGGTGACGCTTAAATCGATCTTTGAAGCTGCATCTTCAGCTGCGCCAGAGATCGTCCAGCTGGCACCTTCTCCTGCATCGATCACTACATCCTCGGGTTCTGATCCATCGTCAGTTTCAGTATTTACAGGGATCTCGATCTCTGTTATCTGACCGTCTCCGGATTCGTTATCCGAACCGACGGATGTGTCAGCGTTCTGTTCTGTCGGCTGTGTTTCGGGGCTCTTAGGTGACTGAGATCCGGTTATATTGTCTGCTGCTATCTTCGTTACCTGCGGAACGATCTGAGTACTGTCTGTGCCTGTAGCCTGCTGTGTCTGTACATCAACCGAAGGCTGCCCGGTTGCAGCCTCATTTTCAGTGTTTTCCGTAGCCTCAGTATTGTCCTTTTCATCAGTAACGGTTGTCGGCCCGGCGGTGGGCGTAGGCACTGATGTCGGTGTCGGATTAACCACAGTAGTCGGTGTCGGTTTAACCACAGTCGCAGGCGTCGGCTTAGAAGCCGCTGTGGGCACGGGTACTGACGTAGGTGTCGGTTTAACGGCCGTTGTAGGTAATGCTGTCACGGTCGGAACGACGAGCTTTGTTACCTGCGGAGCCACTGCTGTGGGCGTGGGAACAGTCGTGGGTGTCGGCCTGACGGCCGTTGTCGGTGTGGGCACCGACGTAGACGTCGGTTTAACCACAGTAGTCGGTGTCGGAACTGACGTAGGTGTCGGTATTGCTGTGGGTGTTACCTTAACTGCCATTGTAGGTGTCGGTACGCTTGTGGGCAGAGGAGTCACCGCTGCTGTGGGTGTATATACATAGTCACATTTATCGCATTTATTGCCTACCATATGATGGCCGGTCGCCTTGGATTCTTCCGAATATGAATCACCGCACGAACATGTGTAGGTCTTTAAACCGTCTTCGGTACAGGTTGCCGTATCGGATGACAACGAGTACTCATGTACATGCTCCTGAAGCGTAGGTTCCTCATATCCGCACCTTGAACATACTCCGTCGACCATATCATGTCCGAGTGTAGTACAATCTTCATCCGTGA
>CAMNDJ010000033.1 GCA_946535225.1 uncultured Lachnospiraceae bacterium | reverse complement strand
CGAATGGATAATGATGCTGTGCAAATGGCATTGCACCTGAGTCAAACCAGCAGTCGATAACTTCGGGAACTCTGTGCATGGTACCGCCGCACTCAGGACACTTACCCGTGATCTCATCTATGTAAGGTCTGTGAAGTTCTACTGTAAGTGCCGCATCATTACCGCTGAAAGCCTTAAGCTCTTCACGGCTTCCGATACACTCTCTGTGACCGCACTCACACTCCCAGATATTAAGAGGTGTACCCCAGTATCTGTTACGTGATATAGCCCAGTCCTGTATATTCTCAAGCCAGTTGCCGAATCTTCCCTTACCGATGGATTCGGGGATCCAGTTGACCGTATTGTTGTTACGAACAAGGTCATCCCTTACCGCGGTCTCCTTGATATACCAGCTCTCTCTCGCATAGTAGATAAGAGGAGTGTCACATCTCCAACAATGGGGATATTCATGCTCAAACTTCGGTGCATCATATAAAAGCTTACGGCTTGAGAGTTCCTTGATGACCTCGGGATCGGCACTTATAGCGCCCGCCTCTATCTCTGATGCGGTGGGCTTGCATCTCATACCGCCGAAAGGTGACTCTTCAAGCATCACACCCTTGTCATCCACCATCTGTACGAAAGGAAGATCGTAATTGCGTCCTACATTGGCATCGTCTTCACCGAAAGCAGGAGCGATATGTACGATACCTGTACCGTCTGACATCGTGACGTACGAATCACATGTCACATAGAAGCCCTTCTTATTCTGCTTATCCGCAACGACCTTGGCGCATTCATACAGAGGTTCATACTCCTTATGCTCAAGATCCTTGCCCTTATATCTCTCTAATATCTCATAAGCAGGCTCATCCTCTTTCTTAAGAGGTGCAAGCACTGTATCAAGCAGTGCGCCTGCCATGTAATATGTATATCCGTCGGCAGCCTTGACCTTGCAGTATTCTTCATCCGGATTCACGCAGAGAGCCACATTGGAAGGCAGTGTCCAGGGAGTCGTGGTCCATGCAAGGAAGTATGCATCCTCGCCGGCAACCTTAAATCTCACGATAGCCGAACGTTCCTTGACGGTCTTATAACCCTGAGATACCTCTGCGCTTGATAAAGGCGTTCCGCAGCGGGGGCAGTAAGGTACGATCTTAAAGCCCTTGTAGAGCAGTCCCTTTTTCCATATCTCCTTAAGAGCCCACCATTCGGACTCGATATAATCGTCATGATATGTGACATAAGGATCGTCCATATCGGCCCAGAAACCGACCGTACCGGAGAAATCCTCCCACATACCCTTGTATTTCCATACGGATTCCTTACACTTGTCGATGAAAGGCTCAATGCCGTACTCTTCTATCTGCTCCTTGCCGTTAAGTCCGAGCAGCTTCTCGACCTCGAGCTCTACAGGCAGTCCGTGAGTATCCCAGCCGGCCTTTCTGGGCACCATATAGCCCTTCATGGTCCTGTATCTGGGGATCATGTCCTTGATGACACGGGTCAGCACATGACCTATATGAGGCTTGCCGTTGGCCGTCGGAGGGCCGTCATAGAATGTGTATGTGGGGCAGCCTTCCCTCTGCTGCATACTCTTTCGGAATATGTCGTTGTCGTTCCAAAACTTAAGCGTCTCCTTCTCTCTGTCCGTGAAGTTTAACGCCGTATCTACCGGATTATACATAGATTCTCCATCCTTTTCTTATGTTTATGCACAATGTAGTCATTTTAGCACATTGTGGCCTCTATGTGAATATCGCAATATGCCAAAATCTGCCCCGATTCAGATCAAAATCTCATTCATTATACCGAGTATACGGGACAGACTGTCTATAAGGGTGCGTTCGTCCACGCCCGTAAGTCCTGTTACTTTGTAGTCATAGATAAAATACGGAGTCCCCTTTGTGACAAACTTAAATCCCTTGCCCGCGCTTATGAGCAGATCGGGGATCGCTTCGACCTTGATCGCTGCATCACTTTTCATCATGAGCTTCACGGTACCCTTCCCGCCTCTGATCTCTGTTATGTAAACCTTATGTGCCGAGCACCGAAGAAGTGCGACCTTAAGAAGATTCTGAACACTGTCCGGAACCTTGCCGAAACGGTCCGTCAGCTCATCAGTCAGTTCCGCCGCCTCTTCTTCATCGGATATGGATGCGATACGTTTGTATATATCAAGTTTGATCACCTCGTTGACTATATAGTCTCCCGGGATATAGGCATCGATATCAAGATCCATCTGTGTCTCAAACTCATCTAAGACCACATCCTCGCCTTTGAGCGTCCTGACCGCATCACTTAACATCCTGCAATACAGATCGTATCCCACCGCTTCCATGTGTCCGTGCTGTTTGCGTCCCAATATATTGCCGGCGCCTCTGATCTCGAGATCACGCATGGCTATCTTGAATCCGCTTCCGAGCTCCGTGAACTCCCTGATCGCCTCCAATCGTTTCTCGGCAACTTCGGCAAGCATCTTGTCGCGCTTATACATTAAGAATGCATAGGCCGTCCTGTTGGAACGCCCTACACGACCTCTTAACTGGTACAGCTGGGAGAGTCCGAACCTGTCTGAGTCCTGGATGATCACCGTATTGACGTTCGCTATGTCCATACCCGTCTCTATGATCGTCGTGGACACCAGTACATCTATATCTCCGCTTATGAAATCATACATGAGCCGTTCGAGTTCCGATTCCTTCATCTGCCCGTGAGCATATGCTATATTGGCCTCGGGGACGAGTTCGGACAGGCGTGATGTGACATCCGCGATGCCTGCGACACGGTTATAGATATAATAAACCTGACCTCCGCGCGAAAGCTCTCTCACTATTGCTTCCCTTACCATCTGCTCATTATATTCGCACACAAAGGTCTGTATTGGCAGTCTGTCCGAAGGCGGTTCCTCCAAAATGCTCATATCTCTTATTCCCACAAGCGACATGTGGAGGGTACGGGGAATCGGAGTGGCCGAAAGAGTCAGAACATCCACATTTTCCTTGAGCTTCTTAAGTTTCTCCTTGTGTGTTACGCCGAAGCGTTGCTCCTCGTCCACTACCAGGAGTCCGAGATCCTTGTATACAACATCATCAGAGAGAAGACGATGGGTGCCTATCACTATATCTACCAGGCCCTTCGACAGTCTCTCTAACGTCTTTTTCTGTTCTGCCGCCGATCTGAATCTTGACAGCATCTCTATCTTGACCGGGAAATTGTTCATCCTGGAAGTAAACGTATTATAGTGCTGACTGGCAAGTATCGTAGTCGGGACTAAGACCGCCACCTGTTTACCGTCTGTCACGGCCTTAAATGCCGCCCTTAAGGCGATCTCAGTCTTGCCGTAACCCACATCTCCGCAGATCAGTCTGTCCATTATACGGTCGCTCTCCATATCCTTCTTGGTATCCTCGACCGCCGTCAGCTGATCGGCCGTCTCTTCATACGGGAAGAGTTCCTCGAATTCCTTCTGCCATACGGTATCATGTGAAAAAGCATAGCCCTTTGACTGCTGCCTTATGGCATAGAGTCTTACAAGATCTTCGGCGACCACATCCACAGCTTCTCGGACCTTTGTCTTGGTATTTACCCATTCCTTACCGCCGAGTTTGTTAAGTTTCGGCTTCTTGGCCGTATCCACGGATGCATACTTCTGTACAACGTCAAAACCGGTAGCCAGAACATAGAGTATCCCTCCGTCGCCGTATTCGATCTTCATGTAGTCCTTTACGACCCTGTCAGCCTCTATCTTCTCGATACCTCTGTATATACCAACACCATGATCTACATGCACAACGTAATCACCGGCTTTAAGTTCTCCGAAATCGCTGATCTTCTGTCCCGAGAACTTTCTTCTCTGCCTGCGTTTCTTATGCTCCGCGAGGCCGAAGATATCACTCTCGGATATGACAACGAACTTAAGATCCGGGTATTCGAATCCTCCGCGCAAAGATCCCTGTATACAAAGAGTCTCACCCTTTACGATATCTCTCATCCTGTCATCGGAATATACGGCAGGGATCTCATATTCCCTGAGATCTACAGCCAGTCTTGACGCTCTTGTACGTGAGCCCGATACCAGCACTATCCTGTAACCGTTCTTACTGTATGTCTTGAGGTCTTTGACCAACAGATCAAAACGACTCTTGTACGGAGCGACCGATCTTGACGTTATGTTAACCTTAAGGTCCGGTTTTGCTATCCTTCCCTTATCTTCAAACGCCGACAGGATCAACTTTGCAAAATCTCTGCATCTTTCGGAAGCCTCTTTCTGTTTACATAATATCTTAGTCTGGCCGGGCAGGACATATCCTCCGAGAAGTCTCGACTTCATGCTCTCTTCAAATTCGTACTCAACAGCTTCAATGTGTTCCTTAAGCCTGCCGGGTTCATCCAATATGATGAGAGTCCTGTCGGGATCCATATAGTCCGGAAGAGTAACATACTCATCAAAAAAATAGTCTATATAGCTCTCGAGATTGACCATTCTTCCGAACTCCGTTATGTCCTCCATAAGAGTGCGAACGGTCTTGTCCAGCCTGTGCGCCTCTTCCGTGTGAAATTCATCCCTTAAGCGAGTCACGCACTTCTTGGCTTCTTTTTCTATTTTATTTAATCCTGATTTTAGTTTTTCCTCGTTTAAGACGAGTTCTGCACATGGAAATAACGTTATTGATGCAAGCTTTTCATATGATCTCTGGGAATCTGCATCAAAAGATCTGATCGACTCAACATCTTCACCCCACAGTTCTATCCTGTACGGATTATCCTCTGTAGGATCATAGACATCCACAATGCCTCCTCTGACTGAGAACTGTCCGGGCCCATCCACCTGTGCCATACGCTCATATCCCATAGTGACAAGCTGCTCTGCTAACATCTTCTCATCGATCACATCGCCGGGTTCTATGTTCAGTATATGATCCCTGTATACGTTTCCCGGTACCATATGAGTCATGATGGCGTCAAAAGTCGAAACGACCGTAACGGCATCACCGTTTATAAGTCGCCTGATAACAGCCATTCTGTCCGTTATGAGTTTATTTCCATGGATATCGGCCTGATAGAATATCAGGTCCTTGGCGGGAAAGATCATGACGTTTCGCTCATACAACCGTGCATCTTCCGCGATCTCCCGCACTCTTTGCTCGGAATATGTGAGTATGAGTTTACAGGCTGATCTGCCTGCTTTTGTGTTATTTAAGCCCTCACACAGACCTGCCGCCATATGCAGCTTCTCCGAATCTATGCATCCCGAAACCGATGCTGTCCCTTTTTGTGACAGCACCTTTATTACCTCGTCATATTCCGGCCATTCCGTGATCGGACCAAGGATTGAATTCATATAAGTTCAAACTCCATCAAGATAAGGGAACCTGCATTATCAGTTAAAACTGTTCATAGCCCGTTCCGTTCCGTCGGTAAGTATCATCTCTATCGCATCGCAAGTTCTCTCTATGCTCTCGCTCATGATCTTTCTCTCATCTTCACCGAATCTTCCGAGAACATGATCCGCAAGATCTCTTCCATCCGGCTTGTCGCCGACACCGACTCTGACCCTGATAAAATCCTGTCTCCCGAGACTTCCTATGATACTCTTAAGTCCGTTATGTCCTCCCGCACTCCCCTCGGGCCTTATCCTGATCTTACCGACCGGAAGTGCGATATCATCAGAAACTATGATCAGCTGCTCTGATACATCGATCTTATAGAAATCTGCGAGTCTCCAGATGCTGTCTCCGCTTTTGTTCATATAGGTCATCGGCTCTGCCAGTATTACTTTCTCACCGCAGATATAGCCCTTGCCGGTCATGGACAGATTGTCCTTGATCGCGATCTTGATATCGTGGCGTCCGGCCAGCGCATCTATCACATCAAAGCCTATATTATGCCTTGTTCCTCTGTATTTTTCTTCGGGATTTCCCAAACCCGCGATTATGTACATAATGATATGTCCTCTGTGGTCGTTATCTATATAAGCTGCGGTCTGATCCCTTACGCAAACCGACTGCGTCAATTTTACCATAAAAAAGGTTGCAGTTAAACCTGCAACCTTTTATGCTTAGCCTCAGCCCTATACCACTTCTTCGTCCGGGAGAAGAAGAGCCTTATCATAGGCATCAAGTATTTCCTGCTGCCATTTCTCCCTGGTCGAAGAGTTGATAGGGTGGGCGATGTCTCTGTATTCCCCGTCAGTTGATTTCTTGCTCGGCATAGCTATGAACAAGCCTTTCTCGCCCTCGATCACCTTGATATCATGTACAACAAACTCATCATCGAGTGTCACAGATACCACAGCCTTCATCTTGCCTTCTTTGGTGATCTTTCGTACCCTTACGTTAGTGATCTTCATAACACCTCCATTCGTGAGTCCCCCCTCGACCCGCAATGTGATATGTTACATTACGTAGCGGTCACTACTTTCCAGTACAATCTCTATACCGTTCTCTCCTTTGTGGTACGAATTGGCTCTTACCGTACCATGGCTTTCAACGATACAGTTCTCTATATATGAATTATCTCCTATATAGACGTCATTAAGTATGATTGAATTCTTGATGGTACAATTGTTGCCTATAAATGTTTTGCGGAAAACCACCGAATCCTCAACAGAACCATTGACTATAGTTCCGCTGCTTATAAGGCTGTTACTGATATGAGCTCCCTGATTGAACTTTGCCGGAGGAAGATCATCAACCTTAGAATAAATATCCGGATACTGTTTGAAGAAATAATCTCTGACATCGGACTTGAGGAAATCCATGTTAGCATCGAAATAATCCTGTATAGTGGCTATGTTCTTCCAGTAATCCTTGAGTTTGTATCCAAATATCCCCTTTTGATCCTTATATCTTATAAGGACATCCCTGACGAAGTCATATCTGTCTTCGTCTGCACACTTCTCTATGAGTTCTATGAGAAGTCTGCGTCTTATAACATAAATACCGCATGAAATGGTATTGGTCTTGGCAACTATCGGTTTCTCTTCGAACTCTTCGATCTGGCACTCCTCGTTCATCTTGACCGTACCGTATCTCTCCAAGTTCATATCAGCCGGCATATCCTTGCATACAACCGTTATATCTGCCTTCTTCTCGATATGATATTCCAAAACCTTATTAAAGTCCAGCTTATATACACAATCCGACGAAGCGATCACCACATAAGGCTCATGACTGGACTTAAGGAAATCCAGATTCTGATAGATCGCATCAGCGGTTCCCCGAAACCACAAACTGTTCTCTGCCGTAACTGCGGGAGTGAACACGAAAAGTCCGCCCTGCTTACGTCCGAAATCCCACCACTTAGAAGAGCTTAAGTGTTCATTGAGACTTCTGGCGTTGTACTGAGTGAAAACAGCCACTTTCTGTATATGAGAGTTGCTCATGTTACTCAGGGTAAAATCGATCGCTCTGTAACTTCCGGCTATGGGCATGGCACCTGCAGCCCTCTTGGCCGACAATTCTTTCATTCGGTGGTTATTGCCACCGGCAAGTATAATACCTATCGCTCTCATTATTCATCACCTGCCTTGATCAAAGTCTTGCCACTTAACAGAGCCTTATCCTCATAATCAGACTCATCCGTGACGCCGAAAATGCATGCATTCTTACCGACGGTTATTCCCTCGGGTATGACGCTGCGCTCACCTATACATACAAGTCCGTGATTGTAGATATGAGGATCGGTCTCATTCTCCGCTTCATCTCCGACACCAAAGCGGCTGCCCGCTCCTATCCCAACGTTCTCTGCCACGATAGTCTTGTAGAGTTCGCATCCGTCACCTATCGTCGTATTGTTCATGATGATCGAATCTCTGATGACGGCTCCTCTTCCTATGGTCACGCCGCAGCCGATCACTGAATTGTATACCTGACCGAATATATCGGTGCCTTCACCGACGATGCTCCTGTCGATAACGCTTCCCGGCGCATAGTACTGCGGCGGAAGTGCTTCGGAACGCGTATAGATCTTCCAGTATTCTTCATACAGGTTGAATTCGGGAACAATATCGATAAGCTCCATATTGGCTTCCCAGTATGAATTGAGGGTTCCCACGTCCTTCCAGTATCCGTTGAACTCGTAAGCATACATCGGCGAACCCTTCTCATGACAATAGGGGATCACATGCTTGCCGAAGTCAAGATTGGGAACCTGTGCTTTCTCGACCAGAGCCTCTCTTAAAGTAGGCCAGTTAAATATGTATATACCCATCGAAGCGAGATTGCTCCTCGGGTTCTCAGGCTTCTCTTCGAAATCGGTGATACGACCGTTACCGTCCGTGATCATGATACCGAATCTCTTGGCCTCCTCCATAGGAACAGGCATGACAGCGATGGTACAGTCAGCCTTGTTCTGTTTGTGGAAATCAAGCATGACTTCGTAGTCCATCTTATAAATATGGTCTCCCGAAAGGATCAGCACATAGTCCGGATTGAAACTGTCTATATAATCGATATTCTGATAGATGGCATTTGCCGTTCCGGTGTACCAGTCCGTATTACCGATCTTCTCATAAGGAGGCAAAACAGTAACACCGCCTATATTTCTATCCAGATCCCACGGAATACCTATACCGATATGAGTGTTGAGTCTCAAAGGCTGATACTGAGTAAGAACACCCACGGTATCTACTCCCGAATTGATACAGTTACTCAGCGGGAAGTCGATAATTCTGTACTTACCTCCAAAAGATACAGCGGGTTTAGCCACTTTAGATGTAAGCACACCCAGTCTGCTTCCCTGACCCCCTGCAAGAAGCATGGCTATCATTTCTTTCTTGATCATGTCCTACCTCCGTAAAAAAAATAGAAAGTAAATGTATTGAAATTATAGCACATTAGTCCTAAATAGTGAATAATTTTTACAAAATTGTATCACTTTTGCACAATAATTTAGAAATTTTATACAGAATTGTCTTTTTATACTTTTTGCGTTAAAATTATTAGAATCCGGGAATGATACCGGATCGTGATCCGACAGGATATTTCAATAACGGAGACTATATATGTATCAGATCGATTTCAATAAACCAATTCACGTTTTCTTCTGCGGTATAGGCGGCATAAGCATGAGCGGCCTGGCGGAGATACTCCACAGCAGAGGATTTAAGGTTTCCGGTTCGGACATGAAGGCTTCCGAACTCACATCCGCGCTTGAGAATAAAGGGATAAAGGTTTATATAGGCCAGCGAAAGACCAATATAACAGCCGATGTCGATCTGTATGTTTATACAGCCGCCATTCATCCGGACAATCCTGAATGGATAGAGATGAACCGGCTTGGGATACCCAGTCTTTCGAGAGCCGAGCTCTTAGGTGAGATCATGAAGAATTTCAGTCTTCCGATAGCCATAAGCGGCACACACGGTAAGACCACAACGACATCCATGATCTCAGAGATACTGTTGGGATGCGACTTAGATCCCACACTTTCCGTGGGCGGAATGCTGCGCAGCATAGGCGGCAATGTCCGTATAGGTCATTCCGGGTATTTTGTTACCGAGGCCTGTGAGTATACCAACAGTTTCTTAAGCTTCTTCCCTCGTGTCGCACTTATCCTCAATATAGAAGAAGACCATATGGATTTCTTCAAGGATATCGATGACATCAGGCATTCATTCACCAAATTCGCTTCTCTTTTGCCCATGGACGGAACTCTCATAATCAACGGCGAGATAGACCGGCTTGATGAGATAACAGGAGAACTGCCCTGTGATATAAAGACCTTCGGATTTAATGATACATGCACTTATTACGCAACTGACATAGAATATGACGAGTTCTGCCATGCCACATATACCCTTAACTGTCCCGAAGGTGCTAAGAAAGTCAGTCTCAAGGTTCCGGGAAGACATAACATCGCCAATTCGATGGCTGCTTTATGCTGCTGTGTAAGCTGCGGGATATCTTTGGACAGGGCGATACGTCTCATCGGCGAGTTTCATGGTACCGACAGGCGATTTGAATATAAAGGCACTGTAGGCGGTGTCACCATAATCGATGACTATGCACACCATCCGACAGAGATAGCCACGACTTTAAACAGCGCCAGGAAATGTAAACACGAAAGACTCTGGGTCATCTTCCAGCCGCATACATATACCAGGACCAAAGCTTTCCTTCATGAATTTGCCGACAGTCTGTCCATAGCGGATGTTATAGTTCTTGCGGATATTTATGCAGCAAGAGAGAAGAACACGATCGGCATCTCCTCAAAAGACCTTCAGTCCGAGCTGTTGGAAAAAGGTAATGAGTGTTATTATTTTCCGACATTTGACGAGATCGAAAATTTCTGTTTGGAAAAATGTTCCCCGGGTGATCTGTTGATAACTATGGGGGCCGGAGATATAGTAAAGGTCGGCGAAAACCTTCTCGGAATGTAGTTTTCCACATTATCCACAAATTTTTGTTTCTTAGATGATACATTTTTTTGTGGATATTTTCTTTTTACGCTATTTGATATTTACGCGATTTTGAATAAATCCGGAACGGATATCCACATAATCCACATTATCCACAGCCCTTAAAAACGCCTGTTTTATGGGCTTTGTCAGCTCTCGCACCGTTTTATTTTGTGCGTCCATGTGCTATAATCCACCTATCGAAAAAAAATGCGGGAGTAGTTATGTGCGAATTAACTCTTTACAGAGACTGTGATCCCGGAAGCATCACGGTTTCCAACTTTTTTGTTGATGAATTTCTGGCTGACGCCAATGACTGCCAGATCAAAGTCTATCTTTATCTTATCCGTATGCTCAGTGCCAGAAGGCAGACCAACATAAGTGATATCGCGGACAAGTTTAACCACACGGAAAAGGATATATGTCGAGCCCTGAGATACTGGGAGAAAAAAGGCGTATTATCACTGGACTACGATAATAACGGGGGAATCGTAGGGATCAGGCTCCATGAGCCTACAAAAGCCGAGCAGTCTCCTGTGACTAATACTCCTCTTACTGTCGTATCTTCGGTTCCTGCAGCGGATACATCCGCGTTAAGAACCGGTGCCGTTCGTCCCAACTATTCTGTCGATGCTCTGAAAGAGTTTAAGACAAGAAGCGAGACTCCGCAGCTCATATTCGTGGCCGAACAGTATCTTAAGAAGACTCTCACCGCGGGAGATATCCGTTCGCTCTTATTCTATTCGGATGAACTTAAGTTTGCCCCCGAACTCATCGACTATCTCCTGCAGTTCTGCGTATCACGCGGCAAATGCGGTTTTGCGTATATGGACAAGGTCGCGGTTGACTGGGCGGACCACGGAGTTGATTCGGTCAAGAAGGCAAGAGAATATACCTCATCTTTCGAAGGCCAGTCTTTTAGCGCAAACTCATCATCCAGGAACAGGACGCAGACTACTGCCAAACGCAGGGCAAATCAGACCATGTTCCACGGATTTGAACAAAACAGTTATGACTTCAATGTCCTTGAGCAAAAGCTCTTAAGACAGTAACGGATCGGGTGCATATGAGACTAAGCAATGTTCAATATGACAGGATCATGAAAGAATATGATGAGGACAGGATGTCGGCAGAGATGCTCGCAGATGAGCGCAAAGCCTACATCTTTTCCCATATAGACGGTTTCAAGGAATTATCAGACAGGATAGCCTCCATCAGTTTAGAATCCACAAAAAGAGCTTTGTCAGGTGACAAGAGTGCACTTACCGGCCTATCCGAGAGGATCCTTGAACTCAACAGGCAAAAAGAACAGCTTCTGATATCTAACGGTTTCAAAGCCGACTATCTCATTCCCGAATACAAATGCCCCGTATGCAAGGACACAGGGTATTCAGACGGACATAAATGTCGCTGTTTCATACAGAAGGAATCTGCAATATTGTATGATCAGTCGGGAATAAGGTCCATGCTCTCTTCTGCAGACTTTAACAAACTCTCGGAACGCTACTACTCCGGAGAAGATCTGGAGCGTTTCAGGGAATCCAGACAAAAATCTCTCAATTTCGTAAATAAATTTGATTCGGACTACCAAAATCTTCTTTTCTATGGTACAGTTGGTACGGGCAAATCGATGCTCTCATCGTGCATTGCCGGTGAACTTCTAAAGAAGAATCATTCGGTACTCTACTTCAGTTCCGCTACTCTTATGGACGAGCTGGCAAAGAGCACATTTGATAAGAGCGGTTCATCCTCCGGCAGATCGGATAATCCGATACAGGAAGGAGAATTCCTGTACGATTGCGATCTTCTCATAATAGACGATCTGGGGACAGAGATGACCAACAGTTTCACCATATCATCACTGTTTACGCTCTTAAATGAGAGATTCCTTCGTAAACGTCCGGTCATTATATCCACCAATCTTTCTTTGGAGGAACTACAGTCAAGATATACCGACCGGATCTTCTCCCGACTGACAGGTGAGTTTACTTTCTGCCGTCTGTCGGGACCGGATATAAGGATCGCCCATAAATTCGTAAATGACCTGTGATGCGTTCAGGAAAGGAAAGGTTCATACTCCAATGCAAAATCCCAATTCGGAAAAACGTGAAGAGAAACGAAATCTTGAGACCATACCGGTAGGTTCGCTGCGTATCATCCCTTTGAGCAGCTGTGAGTCTCTCGGCAAAAAGGTTGATTCGTATCTTGTCAAATGGCGTACGGAACGAGAGAATGAACATAAGAACAGCATAGCATTCTCCGGTTATCAGAGAGATTCATATATTCTCAATACCAAGGTTCCCAGATTCGGTTCAGGCGAAGCTAAAGGTGAGATCCTTGAATCGGTAAGAGGCAGCGATCTTTACATTCTGGTGGATGTGTGCAACTATTCGCTTACATATTCAATGGGCGGTTATGTAAACCATATGTCGCCCGACGATCACTATCAGGATCTTAAAAGGATAATCGCAGCCGTAGGCGGTAAAGCACGAAGGATAACCGTTATCATGCCCTTCTTATACGAGAGCAGACAGCACAAGCGTACGGCGAGAGAATCCCTGGATTGTGCCCTTGCTCTGCAGGAACTCATCGGAATGGGTGTAGACAATATCATCACTTTTGATGCACACGATCCAAGAGTGCAGAACGCTATCCCTCTGCACGGCTTCGAGACCATACAGCCGGCATACCAGTTCATCAAAGGATTGCTCACAAATGTTAGGGATCTTACTCTGGATTCCGACCATATGATGGTCGTCAGCCCCGATGAAGGCGGTATGGGCAGGGCTATATATATAGCTAATGTCCTCGGATTCGACATGGGTATGTTCTATAAGCGCAGAGACTATACGAGGATCGTAGGCGGACGTAACCCTATAATCGCTCACGAATTCTTAGGATCCAGCGTGGAAGGCAAGGATATAATCATAATAGATGACATGATCTCATCAGGCGAGAGCATGCTCGAAGTCGCAGGCGAGCTCAAAAAGAGAAAAGCCGGCAGGATCTTCGTCTTCTCTACATTCGGACTGTTTACCAACGGTCTGGAGAAATTCGATGAGTATTATGACAAGGGTATCATCACCAAGGTCCTGACGACCAATCTGGTATATCAGCCCGAAGAACTTCTTAAGCGTGAATGGTACATCAGCTGTGACTTGAGCAAATATATAGCTTATATAATAGATACACTCAACCACGATTCTTCGATCAGCGATCTGTTAGTACCGAGCGAGCGTATACAGAACATAGTAGCAAGATACAAGAACGGAGAAATGGCCTGATCCGAGTTCCGGGTCCGGCACGTAGTTTTCTTTGGTAATATCAGATTTCTCAGCATTATAAAAAGCCGCCATAATGGCGGCTTTGTTAATTTATGAATTAACTTTACTCGACATTTTTCGGAACATACGTGAGGAATCTGTTACCGTTTTCTTCGAACAGGTCCCTTGCATCTTTTCTTCCGACCTTATAGATCGTTCCCTGTGTCGGATCCATTAACACGATATTCTGTTCATTGAAACCGATTATCAGTACGGCAGTTCTGTCATCCATGTATGCCAGAACCGGAATATCCCTGTTGGCATAATACAGTGTCACATCCAGCGGACATCCCGTCAGATTGAGTATGTAAGCTTCTCCCAGATTATTACCCAGTATATCATAGGCATTCTGACCGTCTGCTAACATAAATTCGGTATTTCTTGATACCCCCATAAGACCGAGCATGGTGTCTAAGCAGACTGCCAGCGAATCCTTACTTTCTGTCGTACTTCTTTCCGAGATCGCCATTATCTGATTTCTCGGAAGTATTTCACCCCTTCTGTATATCTCATTACCATAGATATCCATGACCGTTCCTCTGATATCATAGGCATAGGCTACGGCCTTGGCAGGTTTATCGAAGATTCCCACGATCTCTCCGTCTCCGTATACCATAAACCTGTCTTTGGTGTCACTGCTCTCTAAACGGATCTCTCTTCCGCCTTCATAAAGAACTTCCTTGGGTGTAAGAAACATCATGCTCTTAAGATCCATCTCATTTTTGATCTTTATCTGAGCAAGTTTCTCGTATTCCTCGGTCGGGACATATGTCAGTATATTCTTGCCTTCTTTAGTCTCTATGTTGCTGGTTATATGATCGTCCGGAATATCCGTCAGATCTCCGTCCTCGCCCTGTCTGGCAACTCTGTACAGAGTCATCTGATTATCCTCGATACGTCCGGATGTCACATATATCCCTTCCTCGTTGTATTCCTTGAGTATCTCTCCGCTCTCAGACTGTATTATCACCCTGTTCATCGGGAAGACAACGTCACCCAACTGGTTATGTATAAGATCCTGCCTTCTGCATTCACCATATATAAGGTCATCATTCATAAAACCTATGGGCTTGATATAATCCCCCGGATCGCTCTTAACGACAGAAGAATCGCCACTTGTAAGACTCATTACGGATAGTTCGGTAAATACCTCTTCCGCTGTTGAATCATCCGGTTCCTGCCATACTATAACATTCTGATCCTTGGAAGCAAAGAAAGTATCTTCATTAACGTTTCTGGCGATTATGGTCTCATCAATGAGTCTCGGAATGATCTTGTAAATAATACCATCCAGGAATATGAAGAGGTCTCCTCCTGCATTAAGGAAGCTTAAGTTGTTCATATCACACTCGAGGATGTCCGCGGATTTATCATACGGTATAAAAGCCTGCTCTTCTACCGTATTTAGAATACTGTCGTAGTAATACACCTCTATTCCGACTCTTCCTTCATGTATGCCTCTGTTCATATATCCATATACTATGAAAGACACATTTCCGTTCTCTTCCACATCAAGGATCTTAGCCGAACTGTCTCTGTATCGCATTCTGTAATCATCCGATGCGTCATCAAAGAACGCAAACAAGCGGATGAGTTTATTATCCGTCACATTATAACTGTACAGTCTTCCGGCATTCTCAAAGGCTACTATCTCTCCGCCCTCGCTCTCTACTATCTGCGGAGCATCTCCCTGTATACCGAGTCCTATCCTGTCACCGTTTATGCTGTCCTTATCCATGACAAAGATCTCATTTACATCTCTTGAGAACGACAGAAGATAAAATCTCTGATCCGTTTTTCTTATCCTGTAATACTCCGTGACATTGCAGGATCTACGCTCTTTATCGTGATCATAGTTTAACAGATAGCGCAGCTCCACTGATGCCATGGTATCGCCGATCTCTCTTACATATATCCCCGGACCTTCCGCTATCATAGCTCCCGGAAGATCACCCCACGTCAGCTGATTCATACTGTTATCTATGCCCACATGTCCCAGATTCGTATTATCGGCATCCTGTGACGGTTCCATGTATGTAGACAGTTCCTTGACATTGTTCTTATCAAAAGTCTTACGGCAGAAATCCAGCACAAAATCGAGCTTTTCTCCGGTATCAGCCGAATCATTTTCGATTATCCTCGTATAATAATACACCTCTCTCTCATCTAAAAGAGTGAGACAGAGCATAAGATTATACTCTCTGTTATCGTCTATCAGGTCCTTTAACTGTATGTCCGCATCTATATGATCGGAATAATCATTATAATGCAGGATCTGCGTATCTTCTATCAGTCTCAGTCCGTCTGCACTTCGTACTTCAACTCTCATGTCGAGCACGCCGTTTCCGTACTTATCTATCGTAAATGATACATTTCTGTCCGCGGCCACAGGTGTGATCGTACTTCTGATACTGCTGCAGTCCATGGTATTGACATAGCCGTGCATCTCATTTATCTTTTGACCGTCGATCATCACATAGGCCACGGGTAACGTAGGAGCAGACATATCCATAGTCATGTCTGTTGTGCCCTGATTATAATATTTGGAGAAAAAAATAAGTGCTATAACAAAAACTGCGATTATAACACTTATTCTTATGCCTGTTTTCTTCATATTGACAAATAGTAAAAAGCAATGCTATTTTATAACACTTATACGCGCAGATGCCCTCAAAAGCGCCGTCTCCGCTCTTGCCATGTCAGTCTTGGGATCTTTCTCCGCAAGATATCTTTCAGCTCTTTCCTTAGCCGCCATGGCACGCATCTCATCGATCTCATCCGGCCACTCAATGACTTCTGCCAAGATCGTTACTGAATCACCGAGTATCTCAGCGAATCCTGAATGAAGCGCAGCCTTTTTGACCTCTGCTCCCGTGATCGTCAGCACACCCGGCTTGATGATCACCGTCATCGGGATATGGTGCTTATATATTCCTATCTCTCCTTCTGTGGTGTTGAATTCAACCATAGTGGCATTCCCTTTAAAAAAGGTCCTGTCGGGAGTGATAATCCTTACTTCGAATTCATTATTGGTATCCTGTGCCATACTGTCTCCACGAACCTGTTACTTTACCTTAGCCAATACATCATCTATGCTGCCGGCATTAAGGAAGTAACTCTCAGGTATATCGTCATGCTTGCCTTCGATGATCTCTTTGAAGCCTCTGATAGTCTCTGAAACCGGAACATACTTACCTTCAAGACCGGTGAACTGACCGGCAACGAAGAATGGCTGTGAAAGGAATCTCTGTATCTTACGGGCTCTTGCAACGATAAGCTTATCCTCTTCACCAAGCTCGTCCATACCGAGGATAGCGATGATATCCTGTAATTCTTTGTATTTCTGAAGTATCTCCTGAACACCTCTCGCCACCTTATAGTGCTCTTCACCGACTATACGGGGATCGAGTATACGTGATGTCGACTCAAGAGGATCGACAGCAGGATAAATACCCAGTTCCACGATCGAACGGCTAAGTACCGTTGTCGCATCCAGATGTGCGAAAGTCGTAGCAGGTGCAGGGTCCGTAAGGTCATCCGCAGGAACGTATACAGCCTGAACCGATGTTATCGAACCGTTCTTGGTTGATGTGATACGCTCCTGAAGCGCACCCATCTCAGTCTGCAACGTGGGCTGATATCCAACCGCTGAAGGAACACGGCCAAGCAGTGCCGAAACTTCAGAACCCGCCTGCGTGAATCTGAATATGTTATCTATGAACAGAAGCACGTCTTTGCCGGCTTTGTCACGGAAATACTCGGCCATCGTAAGACCCGTAAGTCCGACTCTCATTCTGGCTCCCGGCGGCTCATTCATCTGTCCGAAGACCATCGTCGTCTTATCTATAACGCCCGACTCCTTCATCTCATAGTACAGGTCATTACCTTCTCTGGTACGCTCACCGACACCGGTGAATACCGAATAACCGCCATGCTCTGTCGCAATATTACGGATAAGTTCCTGAATGAGCACTGTCTTGCCGACACCGGCTCCTCCGAAGAGTCCGATCTTACCACCCTTCTGGTAGGGGCAGAGCAGATCAACGACTTTGATACCGGTCTCTAAGATCTCTGCTTCCGTAGCCTGCTCAACAAACTCAGGAGCAGGTCTGTGTATCGGTTCATACTCGGTAGCCTCAGGGGCGGGCTGATTATCTATGGGCTCACCTAAAACGTTGAACATCCTTCCGAGAGTGATCTCGCCTACAGGTACCGTGATAGGTGCTCCGGTTGCCTCGGCTGCCATTCCTCTTACAAGACCGTCCGTAGGTCCCATGGCTATGCATCTTACGGTATCATCACCCAAATGCTGTGATACTTCTACCGTGAGAACGGTGCCATCCTGTCTCTTGATCTTAATAGCTTCATTGATCTCCGGAAGTTCTCCTTCGGTGAACTTAATGTCCAACACGGCTCCGATGATCTGCGTAATCTTGCCTGTATGCATATCCGCCATATCAATTTCCTTTCTCAACTCTATTCACTAGTTCTGCGCCTGTGATCCGGCTATGATCTCAGTAAGTTCCTGTGTGATAGAACTCTGTCTTGCTCTGTTGTATTGTAACGTGAGCTTGTCTATCATCTCTTCGGCATTCGTGGTAGCGTTATCCATCGCCTGCATTCTGGCTCCGTTCTCGCTGGCCACCGATTCTATCATTCCGCCGTATATGATACTGGTCACATACTTGGGGATGATCAAATCCAAAGCTTCTTCCTCTTCAGGTTCAAAGTTCATCGGAGCTTCGGGAGCACTGCTTTCATCGACAGGTCCCTCTATCCCTTCAGGCTTGTCCATCGGAAGGAGCTTCATGAGCTTTGGCTCATGAACAACCGTATTCTTGAAGTTTGTATATGCCAGATATATCTCACCGATCTCTCCGGCTTTATATGCATTCAAAAGCATGGATCCGAGTCTCATGGCATCAACATATTCAGGCGCATCTATCATACTCGAAAGATCATCAGCAACCACATAGCCGTGGCGGCTCATGGCTTCCTTACCTTTCTTGCCCATGGGATAGATGATCACATCATCCTTGCCCAGATCGCTTCTTGTAACCAATTTGACTACATTCGAATTATATCCGCCGGCCAATCCTCTGTTGCCTGTGATCATCACGACCGCTTTCTTGGCCGAACCATTACCCTTGACATAAGGGTGGTTGATCTCTCCGGACTTTGCCAACATCGAATTCACGGTACGATACATGTAATCAAAGTAACTCTTGCTGTTGAGTGCAGCCTGTTTGGTCCTCTGCAATTTGACCGTAGACACTAATTTCATAGCCTTAGTGATCTGTCCGGTACTCTGTATACTGCTTCTTCGCCTCTTGATATCTCTCATCGAAGCCATATATTATCACCTGCCTACATCTAAGGTATTACTTAAACTGTGCCTTGAACTCTTCTATCGCTTTCTTAAGGAGTTCATCCGTTGCATCGGATATCTGCTTCTCTTTTGCGATATTACCCGGTATCTCAGGATATTTAGTATCCAGGAATTCAAACAACTCCGTCTCGAATCTGGTGATCTGCCCTACAGGAACATCCAGAAGATACTTATTGACGGCTACATATATGATTATTACCTGATACTGAACGGGCATGGGCTTGTACTGCGGCTGTTTGAGTATCTCTCTGATACGCTCGCCCTGTGCCAGCTTCTCCTTGGTATCTGCATCCAATTCAGAACCGAACTGCGCAAATGCAGCAAGTTCTCTGTACTGGGCAAGCTCCACTCTGATCGGAGCCGCGATCTTCTTCATGGCCTTGATCTGCGCTGCACCGCCCACTCGGGATACCGAAAGTCCCGCATTGATAGCGGGTCTGAAGCCGGAATTGAACATCTCGGTCTCCAGATATATCTGTCCGTCTGTTATGGAAATAACGTTGGTAGGAATATATGCTGAAACGTCACCAGCCTGTGTCTCAATGATCGGCAGAGCCGTAAGCGATCCACCGCCGTACTCTTCGCTCATTCTTGCCGCACGCTCTAGCAGTCTTGAATGCAGATAGAATACATCTCCGGGATAAGCTTCACGTCCCGGCGGTCTCTTAAGCAGCAATGACAGTGTACGGTATGCCGTAGCATGCTTACTTAAGTCGTCATATATAACGAGCACATCCTGGCCATTCTCCATCCACTCTTCACCTATTGCGCAGCCCGCATAAGGTGCAATATACTGCAGCGGTGCCAGTTCACTTGCCGTAGAAGCTACGACTGTGGTGTAGTTCATGGCACCGTATTCTTCAAGCGTCTTAACGATATTTGCAACAGTAGATGCCTTCTGACCGATCGCAACATAGATACATTTTACATTCTGACCTTTCTGGTTGATGATCGTATCTATCGCTATCGCAGTCTTACCTGTCTGTCTGTCACCGATTATAAGTTCTCTCTGTCCACGTCCGATGGGAACCATAGAGTCGATCGCCTTGATACCCGTCTGCAGAGGTGTATCCACTGACTTACGGGTGATAACTCCGGATGCAACCCTCTCTATCTGACGATACTTATCAGTCTCTATAGGTCCTTTGCCGTCTATGGGCTGACCCAATGCATTAACAACTCTGCCAAGCATCGCATCACCGACGGGAACCTCAACCACACGACCTGTGGTCTTGACTATATCGCCCTCACTGATATTCTTATGGTTACCCAAAAGAACCGCACCCACGTTGTCTTCTTCCAGGTTGAGCACCATTCCGTAAATCTCGCCGGGGAATTCTAAGAGTTCACCCTGCATGGCTTTCTCTAAGCCGTGAACCCTGGCGATACCGTCTGCCACCTGGATAACGGTTCCCACGTCGGATACTTCCATCTCCTTAGAATATCTTTTGATCTGATCCTTGATGACTGAACTAATCTCTTCTGGTCTTAAATTCATGGATCTTTTCCTTTCTTAAACTTTATGTGCTACTTAAGCATGGTATTCATAAGACTCTGCTTAAGCCCTGCTATCTTGGTACTGATACTGCTGTCCACTACTCTGTCGCCTATCCGGATCTTCATTCCGCCTATCAGACTCTCGTCAATAGCGTAATCTATCCGCATTGAATTGAAAGAAGTCGTGGATAAAAGCCTGTCCTCTATCTTCTTCTTCTCTTCGGCACTTAACGGGATCGGTGTCGTGACATAAGCCTTGCCTATACCCTTGATCTTTTCAACCTCATTGACAAAGTACTCCAGGATATCATCGATCTGAGGGAATCGTCCCTTAGACACAACGGTAAGCAGAAAACCTGTCAACTCATCCGATGCTCTGCCTCTGAAGACATTCTCCACCACCTTGAGCTTCTCATCCATATCGACCCTGGGGTTATTGATGAGTCTTGAAAAATCGGGATTCTCACTCAATATCTGTCTGAGCGATGTCACCTCACCGAGCATTTCATCGGTACGGTCCTCCTCGACCATCAGTTCAAGCAGGGCGTCACCATATGTTTTAGATATCAGCTTAGCCATGTGCTATCACCTATCTCCTTTAATGTGTCGTCCACGAGTCTGCCCTGGATCTCGACATCCATGTTCTGTCCGATGACTTTACCCGCAATAGCCGATGCAACAGTAACCATCTCTTTCTTGACATCGTCAGCTACGCGCTTCTTCTCAAGCTCTGCCTCGGTATTGGCACGCGCTATTATGGCAGATGCCTCTTCCTTAGCCCTGGCAAGAGTGGCCGCCTCGCTGTCAAGCGCCTTATGTCTTGCTTCACTCAAAATCGTCTCGGCTTCTTTGTCGATATCGTGCAACTTCTGCTCATACTCGCTCTTAAGGGCTTTGGCACTCTCAAGGCTTTCCTTGGCCTCATCAAGTTCAC
>CAMNDJ010000032.1 GCA_946535225.1 uncultured Lachnospiraceae bacterium | reverse complement strand
TCTGATCATAAGCAGTACCTCCTTTCCTAATCTCTATGTAACAGTATAACATATCCGAGCGATAGACGGGCACTAGGGCGCTGGATGTCCGGGGGACATCCGCTCAGCGCGGACCGAAACGGAGTGTAGACCCGGTGGACGCCTGTCCAGTGCCGAAACGAACCCAGCGGAGCGGGTGAGGGCCTCACCCGCTCCATAACAAAATGACCACACCTTTACGATGTGGTCACTTTGTTATCCGAGCGATAGACGGGGCTCGAACCCGCGGTCTCGACCTTGGCAAGGTCGCGCGTTACCAACTACGCCACTATCGCAAATATCAGCTGTCGCAACTGACCTAGTAATATTACTACAGGGGATAACCTTTGTCAACACCTTATTTTCAAAAAAACAAGCGAGATCGAAGATAAGAATTCGGAAGAATATAAGCAGGCTGTTGACGATCTGAGAAAATTCTCGAAGGAATATATAGATGCAAAGACACTGACTAAGACGGCAATTCAGGAAGCCGGAGAAGTCAGGAAAAAGATGGCGGTTTTGGCTTATTCACTCACATAGTCTTCGCTAAATTCGATATCCTGTCCACGGCTTCTTTAGTTCTGTCCTTATCGCCGAAAGCCGTTAATCTTAAATATCCTTCGCCTGACGGCCCGAATCCGCATCCCGGCGTACCGACCACATTGGCTTCTCTTAAGAGCTCATCAAAAAACTCCCAGCTGCTTAAGCCTTCCGGTGTCTTAAGCCATATATACGGAGCGTTTACTCCGCCGAAGGCACTGTATCCCGCACTTTTAAGTCCCTTAAGTATATATGAGGCGTTTTCCATATAGTAACCTACCAGATCACGTACCTCGGCCCTTCCGGCTTCGGAATATACAGCCTCACCGGCTCTCTGGATGATATAGGGTGCGCCGTTATACTTGGTCCCGTGCCTTCTGGCCCAGAGATCGTATAACCTTACGCCTTCGACCTTAAGATCCTTCGGGATCACCGTAAATCCCAGTCTTACTCCTGTAAATCCCGCATTCTTGGAGAAGCTCCTTATCTCAATGGCGCATGTCCTCGCTCCGTCACATTCATATATCGAATGCGGAACATCTGATTCCGATATATATGCCTCATAAGCCGCATCATAGATTATCACGGACTCATGCTCGTTGGCATAGTCCACCCATTTCTGCAGTTCGTTTTTACATATCGTTGCCCCTGTCGGATTATTGGGAAAACACAGATAGATGATATCCGGGATCTTCTCACCCTGCGGCAACTGCGGAGCAAACCCGTTTTCCTCAAGGCATGGCATATAGACTATGTCACTCCACATGCCCGTACTCTCGTCATATACTCCGGATCTTCCGGCCATTACATTTGTATCGACATACACAGGATAAACGGGATCTCCCACGGCGATCACATTGTCGCGTCCGAAGATCTCCTGAATATTGCCCGAATCACTCTTGGCGCCGTCCGATACGAATATCTCATCATCAGCTATATCACAGCCTCTTTTTCTGTAATCATTATCCGCTATGGCCTTGCGCAGAAAATCATACCCCAGATCCGGCGCATAGCCCTTAAAGGTCGCGGCTTCTCCCATCTCATCCACAGCCTTATGCAAAGCCCCAGTGATCGCGGGCGTAAGCGGCCTTGTCACATCACCGATCCCAAGTCTTATTATATCGGCACCGGGATTTGCGGCCTCGTATTCTCTTACCTTCCTAGCTATCGTGCTGAACAGATAGCTGCTCTTAAGCTTAGTATAGTCTTTATTTATCTTAGCCATCTTATGCCTCCGTCAAGATACCTCTCACATCTCGACCGTACCCTCGAATACCGTCGTTGCCGGTCCCGTCATATATACATGTCCGTCCGATGCATACCTTACAGTTATCTCACCGCCAAGTACCGATATGTGCACATCCGTATCCCTGTCATAGTATCCGTTTAAAACTCCGGCCACGGTAAGCGCACAGCACCCTGTCCCGCATGCCATCGTCTCGCCGGTCCCGCGTTCCCAGACACGCATCCTTACATGTTCCCTGTCGATATTCTGTACGAACTCTATATTGGCCCTCTTAGGAAAAAACGGGTGCGTCTCAAGTAAAGGCCCTATATTGTCTATGTCAAGTCCTGCCGTATCATCAATATAGATGATCGCATGCGGATTACCCATGGATACGCATGTTATGCGGTATTCGCCCCCTGCTGCCTTAAGAGGATAATTGATCACCACATCTTCCGTTCCGTCAGGCAGAATGCTTTTAAGTTCATATGCTCCGTTTATGACACCATTGTCATTTATGTCAAACATGCTCACATTCACCGGTATGAGTTCGGGCTTGAGGATGGGCCGACCCATATCCACTTTTGCCAGGGTCACCTCTCCGTTCTCTGTCATCAGTTCTATATGTTTGACCTTGTTAAAGCTCTCTATATCAACGTTCTTAAGGTTCTTATCCATAAGTCCCTTGTCATATACGTATTTGGCCACGCATCTGATCCCGTTACCGCACATCTCCGACCGCGACCCGTCCGCATTGTACATCTCCATCTCAAAATCTGCGATATCGGACGGATTGATGAATATCACACCGTCCGAGCCTATCCCTGTATGTCTGTCACTTAAGTGTCGTACGACATCCGGTTTGATCTCATCCGGTATAGCAAACCTTGCTCCGTCGATATATACATAATCATTGGCACATCCGTGCATTTTGGTGAATTCCACCTTCATGACTCTATTCCTCACCGAGTATGGTTCTTGCGACGTCGACCATGCTGTTACCCGAATTCATGCTCTGTCTCTGGATGTATCTGTAGGCTTCACTCCTCGTCATCCCCTTGTATTCCATGAGATGAGCCTGGGCCCTTTCAACGATCTTCTGCTGGTCGGATGTCCTTCCGCCCGAGCCGGTCCCGCCCTTCTTAATGCTTGCTTCGATTCGGCTGCATACCGACTCAATGAGTCTTATCAGCTCATCTGTCTTAAGCGGCAGTTCGACCTTCATCACATCATCCGAGCACATATCCCACTTATCTCTTCCGACAAGCACTATCATCTTGCAATGTACAGGCAGTCTCACCTGTAATTCGGTACATGTCATGTCACTAAGGCTGTATCCGCTTATTATGACACATCCGTCATTTTCTTCCGTAAGGCTGAGCACTTCGGCTCCGCTCTCACATATGTGATCCGTCTCTATTCCTTTGTCTGATAACAACGATGCCAGCCTCTGTCCGTCGCTTAGCTTGGACATCACGATGATGATTTGGCTCATATATCATTCCTCTTTAGAGATTACTGTAGCCCATAAGTGACTCATCAACTGCTCTCGCACATGCTCTTCCTTCAGCGATGGCCCAGACGACTAACGACTGTCCCCTGTGCATATCACCGCAGGTAAATACCCGCTCCACACTTGTTGCATGCTCACCTTCAGCCGTAGATACATTGGTTCGTGCGTTTCGCTCTACTTTAAAATCATTACATACATAATCCTGACTTCCGATAAAACCGGCCGCGATCAGGATGATATCTGCCTTCAGTTCTTCTTCGGATCCATCTACCGGCACCATGTTCATACGTCCCGACTGTTCGTCACGCTTAGCCTCAAGCTTAACCGTTATCACCGACTTAAGCGCGCCGTCTTTGTCCTTGACAAATTCCTTTACCGTCGTCTGATATATCCTCGGGTCATGTCCGAATAATGCGATAGCTTCTTCCTGGCCGTAATCGGTCTTAAGGATCTTCGGCCATTCGGGCCATGGATTAGAGGGCAGCCTCTCTGCAGACGGCTTAGGCATCATCTCAAGCTGGGTGACTGCTGCCGCTCCCAGTCTTATGGCTGTACCGACACAGTCATTACCCGTATCTCCACCGCCTATGACGACCACATGCTTACCCTTAAGATTGCCCCATGACATTGTCTTGCATGATATGAGCTTATCTGCATCATATCCTTCATCCATGAGTTTCTTACTGACTTCCGTCAGGAAATCAACGGCAAAATAAATCCCTTTTGCATCTCTTCCCGGAGCTTTGATATCCCTGGGATTGGATGCTCCGCAGGCAAGTACTGTTCTGTCATACTGCTTAAGGAGTTTATCCGCGTGTATATCCCTGCCTATATCCGTGTTATATACGAATTCGATCCCGGCCTTCTCCATAAGGGCAATACGTCTGTCTATCACACGTTTGTCCAGCTTCATATTGGGAATGCCGTACCGAAGCAGTCCTCCTGCCCTGTCATTCCTCTCATATACAGTCACCTTATGTCCTCTTCTGTTAAGTGAAGCAGCTGCAGCAAGTCCTGAAGGACCGCTTCCTATGACTGCTACACTTTTGCCCGTCCTCACGGCCGGTTCGGATTCATCCACAAGACCGTGTTCAAATGCATATTCTATGATGTATCTTTCGTTATCCTTGGTAGTGACAGGCTTATCATTAAGCCCGCAGGTACATGCTGCTTCACAGAGTGCCGGACATACTCTTGATGTGAACTCCGGGAAACTGTGAGTCTTGCTCAATCTGAGATAGGCCTGCTCTATATTGCCCTTGTATACGAGGTCATTGGTCTCGGGCACGAGATTATGAAGCGGGCAGCCCGAAGCCATTCCGGCTATCATCATCCCTGCCTGACAGAACGGAACTCCGCATTCCATACATCTGGCAGCCTGAAGTCTCCTTTTCTCATCACTTATCTGAGGATGAAACTCATCGAAGTTTTTGATCCTGCTTAGAGGATCAACGGTATTGTTATCCTCTCTCTCATATTCCAAGAATCCGGTTGCTTTACCCATTTGTCTATTCCTCCGCGCCCTTTGTGCTTGCGTAAAAAGCCTCGATCTGAGCTTCCTGCCTGCTCATACCCTGTTCCTCGAATCCCGAGATAAGATGGAGCAGTCTCTTGTAATCCGCAGGTATGATCTTCTTGAATTTCGGCAGGTACTCATCAAAGTTATCCAGTACCGCCTTTGCCTTCTTAGATCCCGTATACTCAACGTGTTTCTTAAGGATATCCTCAAGTTCCTGCTTCTCGCCCTTATTGTCTATCTGTTCCATCAGAACGAGCTCCTTATTGAGGTTGCGGTATAACTGATTGTCTTCATCAAGGACATAAGCGATACCGCCGCTCATACCGGCCGCAAAATTCTTGCCCGTAGGTCCGAGTATCACGGCACGGCCTCCTGTCATATATTCGCATCCGTGTTCACCGACGCCTTCGACTACAGCCGTTGCACCCGAGTTACGTACACAGAACCTCTCACCGGCCATGCCTGCAATATATGCCTCACCGTAGGTCGCCCCGTACAGAGCAACATTGCCGATGATGATATTCTCCTCAGCTTCATAACCTGCATTCTCAGGCGCCGATACCGCGATTATGCCTCCTGAGAGTCCCTTGCCCATATAGTCATTTGAATCGCCCGTAAGCTTAAGTGTCAGTCCACGTGGAATGAAAGCTCCGAAGCTCTGTCCGCCCGAACCGTGACAGTCGATGGTTATCGTTCCGTCTGACAGTCCTTCCGGATTCTGTCTTGTTATCTCTGCTCCGAGAAGTGTTGCAAAAGCTCTGTCAGTATTGTGGACTTCCACACTTATCTTCGCCTTCGTGCCTTTGCTTATGGCAGCCCTGACCGTCTTATCTTTAAGCAATATGCTCTCATCAACCGTCTTATCCAGTTCGAAATCAAAAGGCGTGTCAACGATCTCATCCGAATCACTTCCCGGACAATGTGATGACAGGATGCCGCTTAAGTCTATTCGCTCACTTATATCGTTACCCGTACGAACCTGTTTAAGGAAATCTGTCCTTCCCACGAGTTCATCCACCGTACGGACACCGAGCTTGGCCATGTATTCACGCAGTTCCCTTGCAATAAAGAGCATGAAGTTCTCGACATATTCCGGTTTGCCGGCAAATCTCTTCCTAAGTTCAGGATTCTGTGTGGCTATGCCCATGGGACAGGTATCGAGATTACATACTCTCATCATCACGCAGCCGAGTGTTATAAGCGGAGCTGTTGCGAAGCCGAATTCCTCAGCTCCTAAGCATGCGGCTATGGCAACATCTCTGCCGCTCATGAGCTTACCGTCCGTCTCTATGATCACACGTCCTCTTAAGCCGTTTCTTATTAAGTTCTGATGTGTCTCCGCAAGTCCGAGTTCCCACGGAAGTCCGGCATTATGAATGGAACTTACCGGAGCCGCACCCGTTCCTCCGTCATAGCCTGATATCAGTATCACCTGTGCACCGGCTTTGGCCACACCGGCTGCTACGGTGCCTACACCCGCTTCACTTACGAGTTTGACTGAGATCCTCGCATTTTTGTTGGCACACTTAAGATCATAGATAAGCTGTGCCAGATCCTCGATCGAATAGATGTCGTGATGGGGCGGAGGTGATATGAGGCTTACGCCTGGTGTCGAATGCCTGGTCTTGGCTATCCACGGATATACCTTCTTGGAAGGAAGATGTCCGCCTTCACCGGGTTTCGCTCCCTGAGCCATCTTGATCTGGATCTCACGGGCGCTTACAAGATATTTGCTCGTGACACCGAATCTGCCGCTTGCAACCTGCTTGATCGCAGAGCTCCTGTCATGATCCGTTCCTGCGGATGCTATCCTCTCATCGCTCTCACCGCCTTCACCGCTGTTTGACTTGCCGTGAAGTCTGTTCATGGCTATGGCCAATGCCTCGTGCGCTTCCTCGGATATCGAACCGTAACTCATGGCACCGGTCTTGAAACGCTTAACTATCTCTGTCTCGCTCTCAACCTCATCTATACTTATACCTTCCTCCGGATATACAAAATCCATGAGGCTTCTTAAATACCCGGTCTCCTCGCTGTCCACCATCGCGGTGTATAGCTTGAACTTCTCATAATCGCCTTCTCTTGTGGCAGTCTGAAGCATATGTATTGTCTTCGGATCATATCTGTGCTTCTCACCGCCTGAACGCATCTTGTGTCTGCCCACGGAATTAAGCGTAAGATCAGAATCAAGTCCGAGCGGATCAAAAGCCTTTGAATGCTGTTTATCCGTATTCTCCGCGATGTCTGCAAGAGTTATGCCTCCTATCCTGCTCACCGTTCCGGCAAAATACTTGTCTATCACCTCGCTCGATATTCCGATTGCTTCGAATATCTTGCTGCCCTGATAACTCTGTATCGTCGATATGCCCATCTTGGATGCTATCTTGACAATACCCTGAAGTACGGCATGGTCATAATCCTCGACCGCCGCATAATAATCCTTGTCAAGGCTTCCTTCTTCTATCAGCCTCTCGATCGTTGCATGCGCAAGATAGGGATTGACCGCAGATGCTCCGAATCCCAGGAGAGTAGCAAAATGATGGACTTCTCTCGGCTCACCCGATTCAAGGATAAGTGACATCGCCGTGCATTTCTTGGTCCGTACCAGATGCTGATGCACTGCCGCAACGGCAAGTAATGACGGTATAGCCACATGATTCTCATCCACTCCCCTGTCTGAAAGTATGAGTATATTGGTCCCTTCTCTGTAAGCCTTATCCACCTCCACGAAGAGATGATCTATGACTCTGTCTATCGGAGTGCTCTTGTAGTAAAGTATCGATACCTTGGCTACTTTGAACCCGTCCTTACTCATATGTTCGATCTTTAACATGTCAAGATCAGTAAGGATGGGATTATGTATCTTGAGCACATGACAGTTGCCCGGCTTTTTCTCGAGCAGATTGCCGTTCTTGCCGACATAGACTGTGGTGGATGTGACGATCTTTTCTCTTGATGCATCTATAGGCGGATTGGTTACCTGCGCAAACTGTTGCTTGAAATATCCGAACAGAGGCTGATACTCCTTGCTCATCACGGCAAGAGGTGTGTCTATGCCCATGGCTCCGATATGCTCGGATCCGTTAAGAGCCATACTCAATATGCTCTCTCTGCAATCTTCATATGCATAACCGAAGGCTTTTTGAAGCCTCGGAAGTTCGCTTTGTGAATAAGTCACGGGCTTGATGTTGGGGATCTTTAACTGCTTAAGTTCAAGCAGATTACTGTCAAGCCACTCTCCGTACGGATTGTCGCATGCATATCTTTCCTTAAGTTCCTCGTCTAAGATGATCCGCCCCGCCTTCATATCGACAAGGAGCATCTTACCCGGATGAAGTCTCTCTTTTTTGAGGATATGTGCTTCATCGAGATCAAGAACCCCGACCTCGGATGAGAGGATCAGCCTGTTGTCATCGGTGATGCAGTATCTTGACGGACGAAGGCCGTTCCTGTCAAGGATCGCGCCCATGACATCACCGTCACTGTAAAGTATCGATGCGGGTCCGTCCCACGGCTCCATCATCGTTGCATAATACTGATAGAAATCCCTGCCTTCAACGGATATAGTATCGTTATGACTCCAGGGTTCGGGGATCAGTATCATGGCTGCGAGCGGAAGTTCCATTCCGCTCATCATTAAGAATTCAAGCGTATTGTCAAGCATGGCTGAATCCGATCCGCGTCTGGGTATAACGGGAAGAACCTTGGTCATGTCATCCTTACTAAAGACCCTGCTCTCCATCGTCTCTTCTCTGGCAAGCATCTTGTCCACATTACCCTTGATCGTGTTAATCTCACCGTTATGCACTAACATTCTGTTGGGATGCGCCAGATTCCAGCTCGGATTGGTATTGGTAGAGAAACGCGAATGGACCATCGCTACGGCAGACGTATATCTCTTATCCATAAGATCCGGGAAAAAAGTGCGCAACTGACCGACTAGAAACATACCCTTGTATACTATGGTCCTGCACGAGAGTGAAGGCACATAGGTCGAGTCGGTACTCTGCTCGAATACTCTTCTTATGACATAGAGCTTGCGGTCAAAATCAAGGTCATCATCATACTCCGACGGTCTGTCGATAAATGCCTGCATGATGCGCGGCATGCACGAGCGCGCCTTATTGCCGAGGACCTCAGGTGAGGTCGGAACCTCTCTCCAGCCTAAGAACTTAAGTCCTTCCTTGCCTACTATCACTTCGAACATCTTCTTGGCTCTGGCGCACTTAAGCTCATCCTGCGGCATAAAGAACATGCCGACGCCGTATCCCCTTGCTTTATCAAGAGTTATACCGAGCTTCTCGCACTCGGCCTTGAGCAGCTTATGAGGTATCTGTGTGAGTATACCCACGCCGTCACCGGTCTTGCCCGTGGCATCCTTACCTGCTCTGTGTTCAAGATTCTCGACTATCTTAAGTGCATCATCCACTATGGCATGACTGCTCTTGCCGTCTATGCTTATAACAGCACCTATGCCGCAGTTGTCATGTTCAAACTGCGGATCATAAAGACCGCTGTCGTATCTTCTTACATTATCATCATTACTTTTTTCTTCGCTTCGATTCACTTTTTTCATGATCTCCTCCAAGGTATCCGTAGTGTAAGATATCCTCTTTCTATGCCTGATGCTCAAGTGCCGCCTTGATAAGTCCCTTAAATAACGGATGAGGTTCATCGGGCCTTGACTTAAACTCGGGGTGTGCCTGAGTACATACAAAATACGGATGGTCCTTAAGCTCTATCATCTCCACTATCCTGTTATCCGGCGATGTTCCGGACAGTACCATGCCGTTATCCGCAAGCACCTGCCTGTAGTCATTGTTGACCTCATATCTGTGCCTGTGTCTTTCGGATATCTCTTTTTTTGCGTAGAGCTTATATGCCTTAGTCCCCTCCTTCAGTACACAGGGATATGCACCGAGTCTCAATGTACCGCCTATGTCTGTCACACCCTCCTGGTCCGGCATGAGCGCTATGACAGGATGCGATGTATCGGGATCGAGTTCTATGCTGTTTGCACCCGCAAGTTTCGCGACATTTCTCGCAAATTCGACTATCGCAAGCTGCAGACCTAAGCATATCCCGAGGAACGGTATCTTTTCTGTCCTTGCAAAAGACGCGGCGACTATCTTACCTTCAGTCCCTCTGGTCCCGAAGCCTCCGGGGATCAGTATCCCGTCCGCATCCTTAAGCTGATCCCGTACATTGTCTTCACTCAGTTCTTCCGAATCCACCCACTTGATATCGACCTCGGCTCTGCAGGCTATGCCTCCGTGCTTAAGGGCTTCCGCTACACTTAGATATGCATCGTGAAGAGCCACATATTTACCCACGATCGCTATACATACCTTGTGTCTCGGATGTGCGAAATCTTCGGTAAGACGTATCCACTTATCAAGATCAGGCTTCGGACAATCTATCTTAAGGCACTCACATACGGCCTGTGCAAAGTTCTCCTTCTCAAGCATCAGAGGTACTTCGTAGAGGCTGGCCGCATCCAGATTCTGAAGGACATTCTCCTTCTTCACGTTACAGAAGAGCGCTATCTTGGCTCGCAGATCGTCATCTAAGGGATAGTCAGATCTGCACATGATGATGTCGGGCCACAGCCCCATGCTCTGAAGCGTCTTGACAGATGCCTGTGTAGGCTTTGTCTTCATCTCACCTGAAGCCTTAAGGTAGGGGATAAGCGTTACATGTACAAGTATTGCATTCTCTCTTCCGACTTCTGCCTGAAACTGTCTAACCGCTTCAAGGAAAGGCTGGCTCTCGATATCACCTACCGTACCGCCTATCTCTATGATCGATATCGTCTTTTCAGACGGGTCTTTCTCCGTATAGAATCTTGACTTTATCTCATTAGTTATATGCGGGATCACCTGGACCGTGCCTCCGCCGTAATCCCCGTGTCTTTCCTTGTTAAGGACCGACCAGTATATCTTGCCCGTAGTCACGTTGGAGTTATGATCGAGGCTCTCTCCGACGAATCTCTCGTAATGGCCCAGATCCAGATCGGTCTCCGTTCCGTCGTCCGTCACATATACTTCTCCGTGCTGTATCGGGTTCATCGTGCCGGGATCCATATTGATGTACGGATCCATCTTCTGCATCGTGATGTGATATCCTCTGGCCTTAAGAAGCCTTCCGAGCGATGCTGCCGTTATGCCTTTGCCCAGTCCCGATACAACGCCGCCCGTTACAAATACATACTTAACCATTGACAATACCTCGCTTATACTCCCGATGCTCCGTAGTTGGACAATACTCTTGCCGAAGGATCGTTCACGTCACATCCCTCCCAGCTCTTATTTGGCATCCAGAAGTCCTTTATCATATGAGCCTGTCCCGGATAGAAGCTCTCGAACAGCTCTCTGTAGAGTAACGATTCCTTGGTAAAAGGCATAACATAGGCATATTTGCGTCTCAAAGTCTCATATTCTTCATCAGTGTATTTCTTCTCGGCATATTCCTTCAGGTAGTCGACCATCGAATGACCTACGGCATCAGAGAACGCCGCCTTCTCTCTCATGAGTATGTCATGCGGCAGGTAATCCCCTTCAAAAGCATGACGCAATAAGTACTTGCCCTTGCCGTATACGTTCATCTTCTTGGCCGGATCTATGCTCATCACATATTCAACGAATTCCAGATCACCGAACGGAACTCTTGCCTCTAAAGAGTTGACCGATATACATCTGTCCGCGCGCAGCACATCATACATATACAGTTCTCTTATCCTCTTGGCTGCCTCTGCCTGGAACTCCTCTGCACCCGGCGCGAAGTCGGTATATTTGTAACCGAACAGTTCGTCGGATATCTCCCCGGTCATGAGCACTCTTATATCCGTCTTCTCATGAATCGCTTTGCAGACCAGATACATGCCGATACTTGCTCTTATCGTCGTGATATCAAATGTACCGAGCAGATGTACCACATCAGGCAATGCTCTGATGACATCATCCGCCGTAATGATCACCTCTGTATGATCCGCGCCGAGATAATCCGCAACCTGCTTGGCATATTTAAGATCTATCGCATCCGTGCTCATGCCTATCGCAAATGTCCTTATGGGCCACTTAAGTTCCTTGGCCGCTATGGCACATACTAAGGAGCTGTCAAGTCCGCCGCTTAGAAGGAATCCCAAGGGTGCATCCGAATCAAGTCTCTTACGGACACCTGCGACCAGCCTGTCATGGATCCCCGCACATACGGTCTCCACATCATCCTGTATATAAGATGACACTTTTGTCATATCTCTGTAGCATATAAACTTTCCGTCCGCATAATAATGTCCGGGAGGGAATGGCATGATCTTATCTGTCAGTCCGACTAAGTTCTTGGCCTCTGAAGCGAATACTATCTCATCATCCTCTCCGTCCTTATGGCCCTTCACATAGCCGTAGAATAAAGGTCTGATACCGATCGGATCTCTGGCTGCGACAAGGCTTCCGCGCTTATGATCGAATATCACGCAGGCATATTCGGCATCGAGTTCCTTAAACATCTCGACACCTTTCTCTTCATACAGAGGAAGTAAGATCTCACAGTCCGAATCGCCGGCAAAAGAATAACCGTCACGTATGAGCCTCTCCTTGATCGGTCTGAATCCGTATATCTCACCGTTACATACAAGCATATTGTCATTAAGATTAAATGGCTGCATCCCTTCGGGAGTAAGTCCCATGATGGACAATCTCTCAAATCCCATGATCCCGTCAGGAAGAAGAGTCACGCGCATATCATCCGGACCTCTGGATATCGTCTCCGAGAAATGCTTGATAAAATCCTCTTCCGTAAGTGTCTGTCCCTTATAAGCCATTATCGAACACATATTAAAACCTCCAAAAATAGTGACAAGAGCCCCGCAATAAAACGACGCTCTTGCCATTCATCTGTATCATTGTATACAATTATACAGATGCTGTCAACATATTTTTTCAAAAAAATAAACGACTGACTCATTTACCCTTTAAGGGGCTTGGTCAGTCGCTGTTATCACATATTCATTTGCTCTGTATAAGTTTTCGACCATATTGCACACTTGCTCATAATCGATCACTCCGTTATTCTCCGGAAATCTCATAAGTCCGAAACCGAGTTTGGGTATTTTTGTCTGTACTGTTGTTTTTTGCACTGATATGTTATCCTTAAACTGTAGGTAAACAACAAGGAGGTATCTCATGAACATCATTAAGAAGTATAACAGCACAAGCCTGATCATAAGGATAATCATAGGACTTGTACTCGGCGCGGTACTGGGCCTGCTTATCAAGGATCTTCCGGTGATCCCGTTACTCGGAACGCTCTTTGTAGGAGCACTTAAGGCCGTGGCTCCCGTTCTTGTATTTGTCCTGGTGATCTCTGCTCTGGCACAGGGCAATGACAAGTTGGACCGAAGATTCGGACTTGTGATCTTATTATATATGACAAGTACGCTGTTAGCGTCGGTAGTGGCAGTCGTAGGAAGCTTCATCTTCCCTCAGACTCTTAAGCTTGCGGAGACCGCCGAAGCGGAAGCCATCCCCACCGGCATCGGCGAAGTCTTATCCAATCTTCTGACCAACATGGTGGCCAATCCCCTCGGTGCCATCCTTGAAGGAAGATATATAGGTATCTTATTCTGGGCCGTCATTTTCGGGCTTGCAGCCAAGAAGATCTGCTCAGACACGACCAAGAAAATGATGGAGGATCTGTCCAACCTCGTATCGATGACCGTCAGATGGATCATCAATCTCGCCCCCTTCGGTATCATGGGTCTCGTATATACCAATGTATCGACTAACGGACTGTCTATATTCGTCGATTACGGCAAGTTGTTACTGCTCCTTGTGGGCTGTATGCTGGCCGTTGCGCTCATCGTCGATCCTCTCCTTGCAGCGATCACGCTTAAGACCAATCCCTATCCTCTGGTATTCAGATGCCTCAAGGAATCAGGGCTTACGGCTTTCTTTACCAGAAGTTCCGCTGCCAATATCCCCGTCAATATGGAACTGTGTGAGAAACTCGGTATGGATAAGGAGATGTATGCAGTATCGATACCTCTCGGAGCTACTATCAATATGGACGGTGCCGCTGTCACTATCGCGGTGATGTCACTTGCGGCAGCCAATACTATGGGTATTCAGGTACCTTTCGCCACCGCTTTGATACTTGCTCTCATAGCCACTTTAGGAGCCTGCGGAGCATCAGGTGTTGCAGGTGGATCGCTTCTCCTGATCCCGATGGCCTGCTCTCTGTTCGGAGTAAACGCCGATATCGCCATGCAGGTAGTCGCTGTCGGTTTTATCATAGGTGTCGTACAGGATTCCGTAGAGACAGCGCTTAATTCATCGGGCGATGTGATGTTTGCCGCAACCGCCGAATATGCACAGTGGAAGAAGAAAGGCAAGTCACTTCCCACATTCCTCGGCGGAGATACCAAGGTTGATATCTGATCCGACCGGATATTTACCGGTAAAACACCCGGTACATATATTCAGCTTACCGGCGATCTCAGGCAGTCTCTCTATACCGAGATATGCCAGGGAATCGGCGCCTATCACCTTACGGATATCTTCAAGCGATCTGTTGTAGGCTAAGAGCTGATCTCTGTCCGGTACATCAGTTCCGAAATAACAGGGGTAAAGGAAAGGCGGAGAACTCACTCTCATGTGAACTTCCTTTGCTCCTGCTTCTCTTAGCATATGTACTATCCTGTCGGATGTAGTTCCTCTTACTATCGAATCGTCTATCATGATCACCCGCTTGCCGTCAACGACTTCCCTAAGAGCATTTAACTTAACGCGAACCGAGTTGACCCTTGTCTCCTGGGCGGGCTTAATAAATGTACGTCCGACATAGGAATTCTTGATAAAGGCCTGAGCATAGGGTATCCCCGATTCGTGTGCATATCCTATTGCTGCCTGGAGTCCCGAGTCCGGCACACCCGTCACTATATCCGCATCCACCGGTGAATCGATCGCAAGATACTTGCCTGCCAATACTCTCGACTTATATACGCTCACTCCGTCAAAATAACTGTCCGGTCTTGAGAAATATATATATTCAAATACACATCTTCCGCGCTTGGCTTCCGGAAGGCATCTGCTCTTATCGCTGTTGAGTCTCCCTTCCGAATCTATCGTCACCACTTCACCGGGTTCCACATCCCTTATATATTCCGCCCCGATAGTATCAAGCGCACATGACTCCGATGTAAATATATAAGTCTCATCCTTTTTGCCTATGACAAGCGGTCTGAAACCATAAGGGTCCCTGGCACCTATTAACTTACGGGGGGACATGATGACAAGGGAATAGGCGCCACTGATCCTGTCCATACATCTGGCTACAGCCTCTTCTACAGAGTCTGATTTTAACCTTTCTCTGGCTATTATGTAGGCTATCACTTCAGAATCTATGGTGGTCTGGAAGATCGCTCCGGTGTATGCAAGTTCTTCACGCAGAGCCGTGGCATTGATGAGGTTACCGTTATGAGCAAGGCCGAGTACACCCTTCACATAGTTGATGACTAACGGCTGAGCATTTTCACGCACCGAATCGCCGGTGGTCGAATACCTCACATGACCCACGCCGATGTTGCCCGTAAGCGAATTCAGTTTGTCATGAGAGAAGGCTTCATTGAGTAATCCCATGTCTTTATAGCAGGTCACATTGCCCTTTTTGCCTTCCGTATCAGAGACAGCTATACCGCAGGATTCCTGACCTCGGTGCTGCAGAGCATAGAGTCCGTAGTATATGGAATCCGCCACATTCCCACCCTTAAGGTCATACATGCCGAAGACTCCGCATTCCTCATGTATCGCGTCCTCAGCATATTCCGTTATACAGCTCTTTCTGTACATATCTTCCTCCCTGTAAACTGCCTTCTCACTGATAATGTCGTATCTCATTAAACTTACAATTCATCCACGCTGACCGTGACTTCTTCGAGCACGTCCAGTAACACTCTTACCGTATCAAGCGATGTGAACATGGTCACATTGTTCTGTGTCGCACAACGTCTTATGGCAACACCGTCTTCATAATGAACTCCCGAAAGGATCGCTCTTGTATTGATCACATAGCTTACATATCCGGCCTTGATGGATCTTAGAATCTCATCGGATCCCTCAGACAGCTTATGGCGTACTCTTGTCCTGATCCCGTGCTCTTTGAGGAAATCCGCGGTACCTATCGTCGCTTCTATATTGAATCCCAGATCATAGAATCTCTTAACAAGGGGCAGAGCCTCCTCCTTATCCTCATCGGCAAGTGTCACCATCACCGTTCCGTAATTGCTTAGTTTGACACCGGATGCGATGAGAGCCTTATACATCGCCCTGTGAAGAGTTGAATCATATCCTATCGCCTCACCCGTTGATTTCATCTCAGGCGAAAGATACGCATCCATACCCATGAGCTTGCTGAAAGAGAATGCCGGTGCCTTGACATATCTTCTCTTTGTCTCACCGGGATAGAACACCCTGTGCAGACTGTTATCCGCGGCATCGATATCCATAGTGATCCCGTCCTTTAACCTCTGAGACGTATCGGCATATGATATCTCATCGCTAAGCGGACTTCCCAACATCACCTTAGTCGCGATATCCGCCATTCCGTATCCCGTAGCCTTGGACAGGAACGGAACCGTGCGTGATGACCTCGGATTGACCTCGATAATATAGACATTGTCGTCATCATCCACGATAAACTGGATATTAAACAAACCTTTGATACCTATTCCGATGCCGAGCTTACCCGAGTACTCAAGGATCGTGCGCTTGATATTTTCGCTTATATTCTCGGCCGGATACATGCTCATGGAATCACCGGAATGTACACCGGTACGCTCCACCAGTTCCATGATACCCGGGACAAACACATCCCTGCCGTCGCATATTCCGTCTATCTCCACTTCTTTGCCCTTGATGTATTTATCAACAAGAACAGGCTTGTCTTCATCTACCTCAACAGCCGTATGAAGATAATGTTCCATGTCGCCGCGCTTAGCTACGATCTGCATGGCACGGCCACCGAGTACAAAACTCGGTCGCACAAGTACGGGGTATCCGATCCTCTCAGCGACCTCAATACCTGCCTCAACACTTGTCACAGCCTCACCCTTAGGCTGCGGTATCTTAAGGTCAATTAGGAGTTTTTCGAAAAGATCTCTGTCTTCTGCCCTGTCTATGGCATCGTCATCAGTACCTATGATGGGAACGCCTCGTTTAGCAAGAGGGATCGCGAGATTGACCGCAGTCTGACCGCCAAGGGTCACGATGACACCTTCAGGCGATTCCTTATCTATGATGTTCATCACATCTTCCACGGTCAGAGGTTCGAAGTAGAGTTTATCGGCCATGGTATAATCCGTAGATACGGTCTCCGGATTATTGTTGATGATGATGGCTTCATACCCCATCTGCTTTATGGTCATCACTGCATGCACCGTGGAATAATCAAATTCAACACCCTGACCTATACGTATAGGCCCGGAGCCCAATACGACTACCTTCTTATCATTCGTAACTATCGATTCATCCTCGCCATCCGATTCAGTCTCATAAGTCGAATAGAAGTAGGGGATGTAACTGTCGAATTCTGATGCACAGCTGTCTATCATCTTGTAGAGGGGTTTGATGCCTGCCTGCTTACGAAGAGCCCTTACCTCATCATCCGTCATATCAAGGAACTTACCGATGGCTTTATCACAGAAGCCCATTCTCTTGGCAAGGAAGAGGATCTCCTTATCCTTCATGACACTGATGTCATCTTTATTTACGGCAAGCCTATTCTCGACTTCTATGATGTCATTAAGACCGTCTATGAAGAACATGTCTATGCCTGACAGTGAAGATATCTCTTCCTCTCTCACACCGCGTCTTAACAGTTCTGCTATCGCATATACTCTGTCATCTCTCTGTTCAGATATATATTCCTTCAGAGTCTCTGTATTCTCATGATCAAACTTCTCCATGTACAGATGATATACACCGATCTCAAGAGATCTGACAGCCTTAAGAAGAGCTTCGGGGAAAGAACGGCCCACACTCATGACCTCTCCTGTCGCTTTCATCTGAGTACCTAAGAGATTGCTCGCATCCATGAACTTATCGAAAGGGAATCTCGGCATCTTACATACCACATAGTCAAGAGACGGCTCAAAGCAAGCCGGTGTATTGGCAAGCATGATCTCATCAAGCCTCATTCCCACACTTATCTTGGCGGATACTCTCGCGATCGGATATCCGCTCGCCTTGGAAGCTAACGCCGATGATCTTGAAACTCTGGGATTAACTTCTATCACATAGTAATCAAAGGAATTCGGATCAAGAGCGAACTGCACGTTACAGCCGCCTTCCACCTTAAGGGCTCTTATGAGTTTAAGCGCGGAATCTCTCAACATATGGTATTCCCTGTTGGTAAGTGTCTGCGAAGGACATACGACTATTGAATCCCCCGTGTGTATCCCGACCGGATCAAGGTTTTCCATATTACATATAGTGATCGCCGTATCATTGGAATCACGCATCACCTCATACTCTATCTCTTTATATCCTTTAACGCTCTTCTCTATCAGCGCCTGATGAATGGGTGAAAGATTTAAGGCATTTTTAAGTACCGTCTTAAGTTCTTCCTCATCATCCGCAAATCCGCCGCCTGTTCCGCCGAGTGTAAAGGCAGGGCGGACTACTATAGGGTATCCTATATCTTCTGCCGCCTTGATACCGGCTTCCATATCCTCTACTATCTCAGACGGAAGAACGGGTTCCCCTATACTCTCGCACAGTTCCTTAAACCTCTCTCTGTCCTCGGCTTTGTCTATGGAATCGCTGTCGGTGCCTAATAGTCTTACCTGACATTCATCCAAGACACCTTTTCTTTTTAGCTGCATGGCAAGATTAAGACCTGTCTGCCCTCCGATGCCCGGAAGTATCGCATCGGGTCTTTCCTTACGTATGACCTTGGCTATGAACTCTAATGTAAGCGGTTCCATATAGACCTTATCCGCTATTGCCTTATCGGTCATTATCGTAGCGGGATTGGAATTGCAGAGAATGACTTCGTAGCCTTCTTCGCGCAGAGCGAGGCATGCCTGTGTCCCTGCATAATCAAATTCCGCCGCCTGACCTATGACTATGGGGCCGGAGCCTATGACTAAGATCCTCTTTATATCTTTTCTCTTAGGCATGATGTGCCTCCTTCCCGGTCTCTATGGCCTTATATACATTATCCATGAACCTGTCGAAGAGATAGCCGCTGTCCTGAGGCCCCGGCGCACTCTCGGGATGATATTGCACCGAGAAAGCAAGATCTTCATCACATGCAACTCCCTCCACGGTATCATCCAAAAGATTCACATGTGTCACCTTAAGCGGTGTACCTTCAATACTGTCCGCATCCACTGCATAAGAATGGTTCTGCGACGTTATCTCTATCTTATCGGTGATCAGATCCTTGACCGGATGATTGCCTCCTCTGTGACCGAACTTAAGCTTATAGGTCTTACCTCCGTATGCAAGAGACAGTATCTGATGACCGAGGCATATTCCGAATATCGGGATCTGCCCCTTGATCGCCCTGACGGCCTCGATGCATTCGGGGACATCAGTCGGATCTCCCGGTCCGTTACTTATAAATACTCCGTCCGGCTTAAGCGACATGATCGTCTTGGCACTTGTGTTATAAGGAACTACCGTCACCCTGCATCCTCTGGATAAAAGCGAACGCAGTATATTCTGCTTCATACCGCAGTCTATTGCGACTATATGCGGGCGATGTCCCGAATGGTCGCCGTGGATATGCTCATACAGAGAAGACTGAGGAGTGATGATATCAGCCTTCCATATACTCGCACTTGACACTCTCGATACCGAATTCTTAGGCAGGGCGGTACGGGAGAGTATTTCCATACATTCAGACAGAGGCTTGTCTGCAAAAGTTATTAGCGATTTCAGACTGCCTCTGTTCCTGATGATCCGTGTGATGGCTCTGGTATCTACACCATAGATACCTGAGATGCCGTATTTTTTCATGATATTCTGCAGACTGTCACTTGCGCGGAAATTGGACGGGTCGTCATTATACTCCCTGACGACCAAAGCTCCGATAGTAGGAGTCTGAGTCTCGTAATCATCTTCATTGATCCCGTAGTTACCGATGAGGGGATAGGTCATAACTACGGCCTGATCCGTATAGGACGGGTCGGAAACTATTTCCTGATATCCCACCATTGAAGTATTGAATACCAGTTCCAATACCTTCTCCGTATTGGCTCCGAATCCGAAGCCTTCGAATGCTTCACCCGATTCAAGCACAAGCTTGCGGTTTTTTACTAACTGCTGTTCCATCATCTCTGTCCTTTGCTCGTTTTTTCTTTTTTATCCGCATCAAGGGGTCGCGGCATATGCCGCGCCCCCTGTGTGTTCTTTATCTCAGAATCAGTTCAACCTACTATTCTACATCCTGCAATGCATCGTAATCCTCTTCGCCGGTACGTATCTTTACTACCTTCTCTACAGGATATACGAATATCTTGCCGTCGCCGATGTGACCGGTATAAAGTGCCTTCTTGGCTGACTCGATCACAGACTCTACAGGTATCTTGCTGACTACCACTTCAACCTTGATCTTAGGAAGCAGCGTTGCATCCATCTCGACACCTCTGTATTTCTCGCCAAGGCCTTTCTGAATACCACAACCCATAACCTGAGTCATCGTCATTCCGGTAACACCCAGATCGTTCATCGCTTTCTTCAAGGCATCGAACCGGCTTGCTTTGGCGATGATGACAACCTTGTTGATTCCCGTATCGCTTACAACCGGATGAACCACCGGCACGCTCGCTGCCTTCTTAGCTTCACTGGCTTCTTCGTAAGCATCGCTTCCGAGAGAAGTGTTCTCGTTGATATCCATCGTCATCGTGTTAGAGATATCCATGATAGAGAAGCCTGCATATGCACTCGGCAGACCGTGCTCTGTAGAGTCAAGACCTATGATCTCTTCTTCCTCGGTAACTCTTAATCCGAATATCGCCTTAATGATGAAGAATGCTATAGTTATAGTCACAGTGGTCCATGCGGCCACACTTATAAATCCGATGAGCTGAATACCAAGCTGTGTGAACCCACCGCCATAGAATAAACCTGTTATCTCTGAATCAGGTGCACTCTTTGTTGCAAAGAGACCAACTGCTATCGTACCCCAGATACCGTTTAAGCAGTGAACCGCAACCGCACCGACCGGATCATCGATATGAAGCTTATAGTCAAGGAACCATACACCGAAGCATACGAGCAATCCTGCTACGGCTCCGATAACTATCGCACCGAATGCATCGGTCACATCACAGGGAGCCGTGATGGCTACAAGTCCTGCAAGTGAAGCGTTAAGACACATTGAGATATCGGGCTTACCGTATTTGATCCATGTAAAGATCATGCAGACTACTGTTGCTATAGCCGGGGCTATCGTGGTCGTAACGAACACTGATGCAAGCTGTTCAAGTGATGTACATGCCGCACCGTTGAATCCGTACCAGCCAAGCCACAGGATGAAACATCCGAGACAGCCGAGTGCTAAGTTGTGACCCGGGAAGGCATTGACTTTGGTGATCTTACCTTCTTTGTCTTTTTCAAACTTACCGATCCTGGGTCCTAAGAGCTTAGCTCCGATAAGAGCTGAGATACCGCCGACCATATGGATCGCACATGATCCTGCAAAATCGTGGAAGCCCATCTGACTAAGCCAGCCGCCGCCCCATATCCAATGTGCTTCAATGGGATAGATAAGGGCTGATATAATTGCTGAATATATGCAGTATGATAAGAACTTGGTCCTCTCAGCCATGGCACCTGAAACGATCGTAGCAGTCGTAGCACAGAACACCAGGTTAAATACGAAGTTTGACCAGTCAAAACTCTCATATGCGGTGAAGATATCGAATCCCGGCTTGCCGATAAATCCGGCCAGGTCCTCACCAAGCAAGAGGCTGAAGCCTATGAGTATGAATACCACAGTACCAATACAGAAGTCCATAAGGTTCTTCATCAATATGTTACCGGTATTCTTGGCTCTGGTGAATCCGGCCTCAACCATTGCGAAACCGGCCTGCATCCAGAACACCAACGCCGCTCCTATAAGGAACCAGACGCCAAACAATTCACCTTCCATCGTTGTTAACAATTCTTCCATA
>CAMNDJ010000031.1 GCA_946535225.1 uncultured Lachnospiraceae bacterium | reverse complement strand
TACGGTAAGGCAACAGGTAACACACCTGACGGACGTAAGAAGGGACAGCCTTTCGCACCCGGTGCTAACCCGATGCACGGACGTGATACTCACGGTGCAGTAGCTTCACTGTCATCAGTATCTAAGCTTCCTTTCGAGTATGCACAGGACGGTATCTCTAATACCTTCTCTATCATCCCCAGCGCACTCGGCAAGGATGACAAGGTATTCGCAGGGGATATCGAAGTAGACCTTAGCAAGTAATAGGCTACACGATATCCTTGAAGGTCTACTTCGATATAGGCTTGTAAACGATACGCAGTATCGTGTCAAGCTAGGACATCTGAAGTCGACTTGAATAAGTAATTAATACATTCCTAAGATGAAGAAAGGAGGACAAAGCGCAATGAATGAGAACGAGATGATTGACGACCTTATCAATCAACTTGATCAGGGTATGACCAAGGGAGTGGGGCATGTCAATGTCTTCACTGATGAGAGTGCCGATGATGTCAAGGAAGTTGAGACAATGGGGTGTACAGATTGTTCACGTACTCCTCTTGCATGCAGCGTCCCCACACTTCATCAGGGACTTGATGATTACCAGTAACCACTAACACTTAATAAGGAGGTAAGCAATTATGGCAGCTTCAGCAGCACAGGTTGACAACCTTGTTTCTCTCTTAGACGGATATGCTAAGAAAGGTGGTCACCACTTAAACGTAAACGTACTTAACAGAGAGACTCTCATCGATGCTCAGCAGCATCCCGAGAACTATCCTCAGCTCACGATCCGTGTGTCAGGATATGCCGTTAACTTCGTTAAGCTCACACCCGAGCAGCAGGCAGACGTTATCTCTCGTACATTCCATGAGTCAATGTAACTCATAGTTTGCACCAAATGATCAGGGCCGGTGTTTTATACCGGCCCTTTTTAGTCTTAAAAGGGTCTGTTACCCAAAAATGAGGTAAATATGAAAGGTCATATACATTCATTACAAAGCTTTGGCACAGTAGACGGGCCGGGCGTAAGATACGTTGTGTTCCTTCAGGGATGCCCGATGAGATGTCTGTATTGTCACAATCCCGATACGTGGCCGATAGGCGGCGGGGAAGAGATGGAAGCATCTTATATCATTGAACAGTACAAGAGGAATGAGGGTTTCTATACGGATGGAGGATTGACTGTCACCGGCGGAGAACCCCTTGTTCAGATCGATTTCTTATTGGAGTTATTTGAGTTGTGCAAACAGAACAACATCAATACCTGCATAGATACATCCGGTATCACATACAAACCGGCCAATAAGGAATATAACGAGAAGCTTGATAAGCTTCTTGCCATGACGGATCTTGTTATGCTGGATATCAAACATATAGATCCTGAGAAACATAAGGAACTCACAGGGCAGCCCAACGACGGGATACTTGCGTTTGCACAATTACTTTCAGAGAAGAATGTTCCTGTCTGGATAAGGCACGTTGTGGTTCCGGGATATACGGATGATGATGTATATCTTGAAAAGCTCGGATATTTCATAGGCGGTCTTAAGAGCCTTAAGGCACTCGACGTACTGCCCTATCACGATATGGCCAAGCCCAAGTACGAAAATCTGGGGATCGATTATGTCTTAAAGGATGTCCCTCCGCTTGATAAATCCGTGGCTCTGGAGAAAAAGCAGGTCATCCTAAACGGGATCAAAAAGCGCAGAGCCGATGACGGTACAGAGCATCATGAGCTTGACTGACCGGCATAACTCAAAGGCTTCAATGTTATGAAGATAACGTTGTTATTATGGGCTTTTTGACTTGTTATTAAAGAACAAATGTATTAAAATTAATTTGTTAGAAAAATAGATAATTTTTTAACAATGGAATGTCGATAAGAGTATTGAAGGAGGTATGTTGATATGGCTTTTTGTATTGGTGATTCATGCATCAGCTGTGGTTCTTGCGAAGGACAGTGCCCTGTAGGCGCTATCTCAGCAGGTGACGGCAAGTTCGAGATCGACGCTGACAAGTGCATCGATTGCGGTTCTTGTGCAGGACAGTGCCCTGTAGGCGCTATCTCAGAGGGCTGATTTAGGTCTGAAAGCACATCCGTGTACTTTCAAACAGACCGGACAACATTCGTGTTGTTGGCAGATAACAGCAGACAAAAGGACAGGCGATGAACCTGTCCTTTTATTCATATCAATTTAATTATTCTGATAATCCTTACGACGCTTCTCGATATTACCGAACTTCGTATACTGCGGGATCCAGGCCAGTTCAACAGTACCTACCGGACCGTTACGCTGCTTGCCTATGATGATGTCTGAGATATTCTTCCTCTCAGTATCCTCATGATAATAATCATCCCTGTATATGAACATGATGACATCGGCATCCTGCTCTATGGCACCCGATTCACGAAGGTCCGACATCATGGGCCTCTTATCGGGTCGCTTCTCTACCTCTCTGGATAACTGCGACAGTGCCACCACCGGTACATTAAGCTCTCTTGCGATCCCCTTAAGCGATCTTGATATCTCCGAGATCTCCTGTTGTCTGGACTCTGTTCTGCCGTTTCCGCTCATCAACTGCAGATAGTCTATAAATATACAGTCAAGTCCCTTCTCAAGCTTGTATTTGCGACATTTAGACCGCAGAGCAGCGACCGTAATACCGGGCGTATCGTCGATGATGAGCTTGGAGTCTCCTATTATACTTGCAGCCTCAGCAAGCTTGTCCCACTCGGAATCTTCGAGCTTACCGCTTCTTAAATGAGTCGCATCTATATTTCCTTCCAAAGCGAACAGTCTGTTGATCAACTGTTCCTTGCTCATCTCAAGTGAAAAGATCGCGACAGACTTATTCTGCTTAAAGGCCATGTGCTGTGCGATATTCAGGGCGAACGCCGTCTTACCCATGGAAGGTCTGGCTGCGATCAGTATAAGTTCTGCAGGCTGAAGACCCGATGTCATATAGTCAAGATCAACAAACCCTGTAGGTATACCGGTCACATTGCCGCCTGCCCTGTAAGCCGCTTCTATACGTCCGACCGCACTTAAGACCACCTGATCTATCGGCACAAAGTCTTCGAAATTGCGTCTTTGTACCATGTCGAAGATTTTCTTCTCGGCGGAATCAAGTATGGTGTCTAAGTCTTCCTTTGCTTCGTAGCAGTCATTCTCAATCTCATCCGATGCTTTGATGAGTTTGCGAAGAGTAGACTTCTCCGCGACGATCCCCGCATAATATCTGATATGAGTGGACGTCGGAACCGCAGCAACGATATCCCTGATATACTCAAGCGAACTCAGTTCCTCGGGCACATCCTTGGATCTTAGCTTATCCTGCAGAGTCACGATATCGACCTGTTTCTTCTCATTATTCAGTTCAAGCATAGCCTCATATATGATGCCGTACTGCCTGTTATAGAAATCCTCCGGAGTGACAAGTTCCGAGGCGATGGAAATGGATTCCTGGTCTATGAGCATGGAGCCTATGACAGCCTGCTCAGCCTCGATACTGCTAGGCATTGTCCGTCTGAGGACATCTTCTTCTGCCATAAACTACTTCTCCTGTACTTTGACCTTTATCGTACCCGTAACCTGGGGATGAAGCTTGATATCAACGTTATAAGTACCGAAATTTCTGATCGGCTCATCTAAGATCAGTTTCTTCTTGTCCAGTTCCATACCGCACTGATCTTTAAAAGCGGCCGCGATCTCCTTAGCCGATATCGAACCGAAAGTTCGTCCGCCTTCTCCGGCCTTCATAAATACGGTGACAGACTTAGTCTCGAGCTCTTTTGCCAGCTCTTTGGCATCTTTAAGTTTCTGCGCCGCTATCTTCTCCTGGTTGGCATTCTGCAGCTTTAAGTCATTAAGATTCTTACTGTTGGCTTCCACGCCTAGTTTCTTGGGTAAAAGAAAATTCCTTGCATACCCGTCATTGGCATCTATGATCTCGCCCTTCTTGCCTATCGATTTAACATCCTCTAACAGGATCACTTTCATAAATATACCTCCAACTGTCATTAAGCATACGATATGAACCTGCCGGATCGCAGACCCTATCTGATCAAGCTAATTCTCCCTCTTCTATCATCTTGTCTATCACTTCTTTGAGTTTGCTCATCGCATCCTCAACGGATATACCCTCAAGCTGGCAGGCCGCGGAATTCATATGCCCGCCGCCTCCGAGTCTTTCCATGACGACCTGTACATTGGCTTCGTCAATGGATCTGGCGCTTATATTGATAAGCCCCTGATATTCCGTGAATACGAAGCTGGCCTTGATACCCTTGATACCCAGCATCTCATTGGCTGCCTGTGCACCTATGATAGTGGGACTTGCTACCTCGGGACCCGGTTCACACTTAGACAGAGCGTAACTGCCTCTGTAAACCTCGGCGCGTCTTACGCAATCCGCCTTGGCCTTATATTCTGACACGTCATCACGAAACAGCTTTCTTACTCTTGTGACATCCGCACCCGCACGTCTTAAATAAGCAGCTGCCTCAAATGTCCTGACGCCTGTCTTGGTCATGAAATTATTGGTATCTATCATCATGCCTGAATACATGCAATCCGCTTCAAGAGGCGGTATCCTGATTCCGTCCGATACGTATTGGAGTATCTCGGTGACCATTTCACATGCGCTGGATGCATATGGCTCAACATATGAAAGCGTCGCATTCTCGATCGTCTCCGTGCCCTGTCTGTGATGGTCGAGTACGACAATTGATTTGCACATGCGTAAAAGCTCGGGACACTCGGTTATACTCGGTTTGTTAACATCGACAACGACCAAAACGGAGCTTCCGCCCGCAAGGTCCATGGCCTCTTCACCGCTTATGATCATATCCTCTTCATATTCTTCGCCATAGAAGAGTTCCCTCAGGGGCTGGATGGATGTAGTCACATCATCCAATACGATATGTGCCTTACGGTCAAGGGTCTTGGCTATCCTGTATATACCGACAGCCGCACCGAATGAATCCACGTCTCCGTTACGATGACCCATGACGAGTACTCTGTCCTTGGATGCTATGATCTCACCGAGTGCATGCGCTTTTACACGTGCCTTGACTCTGGTATTCTTCTCAACCGACTGACTCTTGCCGCCGTAATATGTGATCTGATCGGTAGTCTTGACAACAGCCTGATCACCGCCTCGCCCCAGCGCCAGATCTATGGCTGTACGGGCATACTCATAATTCTGCAGATAAGTAAGACCGTCCAGTCCGACACCGATACTTATGGTCATGGCCATCTCATTACCGATGTTGACCGTCTTGACCTCTTCGAGTATGTCGAAACGGTTCTCCTTAAGTGCCTCAACGGATTTCTTACGAAGAATGATAAGGAACTTGTCCTTCTCGATCTTCTTGGAGATACCGTCATACGTAGCGATATACTTGTTGATCTTTCTGTCTATGAGAGCCGTAAGGAGCGAACGACGTACTTCCTCGACGCTCTCCAAAGCCTCATCATAGTTGTCCATATAAAGAAGTGCGACCGCGAGTGACTGATCGTCATTCTCACGAAGCGCCAGCTTAAGTGCCGTCTCATCGAACAGATAGACTGCGATAAGATAACCGTCATAACCCTCGGAAGATATGATATCACTGTTCTCAGCCATATCCTTGAGCGATACCTTGTGACATCTGACGGAGAATTCCCTCTCTTCAAAACTGATATCGAGCGTCGTCTCATCGAGTTCACCGGGCAGTTTATCAAGTGTCAGCTCCGGGAAAATGGTTGCGATCGACTTGTTATAGCCCTTTTTCTTATGTACCAGCGCCTCGAACGCCTTATTGGTCCACATGACTCTTCCGGTATCATCCAAAAGGACATAGGGAAGTTCAAGTTCTCTTAAGAGCTTACGCTGGATCTGTCCGTACTCCGTAGCAAAGCTTACAAGCTCATTCATTATGATAGGCTTGTTCTTGAACATCAATATGCCTATTATCACCAGGTAGAGTGCGGTAAATCCCGCCATGAGCATGCCTGCACGATACTCGATCATCCATATGGCTATGGTGACGAATATCATAAGTATTCCAAGATATAGAGAAGCCTGCAGATAAGTCTTTAAGGTTCCTTTGATTTTAACTCGATTTTTCATAACCCCTATTTTACCACAATATCGGCCTTCAGGTAACACAACATCTAGCGAATTCAAAACATATGTTCCGCTAAATATTGTGTCGATCAAGCGTGCGCAAATAAAAATCGGACTCCCGATTACCGGGAGTCCGATGAGTCGATCATCTGACTGTTAATTGATCTTGCCTAGAGTCTGGAGGGCATTGCCTCTTATGACTTCCTCGTAGTGTTCATCAAAATACGATTCACTTGCAGGAACACGTCTTTCTAACTTGCCGTACTCCGATAAGATGTTGCAGGCCTTGTTAAACGCTCCCTTGTCGCTTCGTGTCAGGTTCAGGGCCAGCACATAGCGGCCTGTTGAAGTGTTCTTATATAATGTATTGTCATCATCATACATACCGCGCATCGTTACAGCGGGAGTGATGATGGAATGCATCGAATCAAAAGAGAATATCTTGGTTACAGACTCGGATCCTGAAGTTTCGGATGTCGCAGTCTGACCATCTTCCTTGATCTCCGTAACCGATACCGATACATCATCGGGAGCCGCACCTATGATATTGGCAGCTTCCTGTCTTATCCTGTTAAAGAGATTGATGAGCTCGCTGTTGTCAGGCACTGAGCCGTCATTATGCGATACGTGATCCAGAAGTCCGTCATCCGTCGGCTCATTGTATTCATAATCATAATCATTCTCATCATCATCCATTACAGAAGGAGCGAACCTCGAGAATCTTGTATCGAGTTCTTCGGGGTCTTCGACCTTGGTGATGATAAGAACGATACAATCCGAATTAAGAGGTATGGCCTCTATCATAAGAGGTATGTCCTCTGCCTCAAATCCGAAATTGAGAGAAGCCTGCTGGATCATGTCACGGAAAAGGTTCTTGGCTTTCTCCGTACCGTAAGCAAGTTCACTTAACTTAAGCTGTCTGTCTGCCAGATCCGCTCTCGTCAGAGTACAACGAATCTGATGGTCATTTACTTTTTCTATCTTCATATTCTGTTGTCCTCCTTGTGATTTGATAGTTGTATTTTAGCAGAATGTATGACCAAGTCAAGCCTGATATACAAATAGCGCCAATGTTAAGATTTTTTTAATAAAACATCATGTTGTAAAACTGCACACGAAAGTCGGGTCAAACCTATTGCATTCCGTATTTCGTTAATCTATAATGTGCCCACGAGAGATCGATCGGATATTCTGTGCCGAAAGGAGGAGAGTATTTGATCTGATCGTATCAGATTTTGTATCATGGTGATGCATCCCGTGGTACATCATAGTATTTGACCAGTCGGTCAGTTTTTCCAATTTACAATTTATATGATCATGGTTTATTGTTTGGGCTTACGGCCTGTAAATGATTGTCAACCATAATTATCACTGCTATACGGATACGTATGTGCATTTAATTACCGTTCGTTTCTTCCATAATACAAGACAAATGATTCAAATGCTGAGGATCGGATGGTTTAGCAAAAGAACATATCTATACTATGAGCACTTCCGGTCGGTCTCTTTATATTTTTATCGGTATATTTCATCACTTTCTGAATATCACAGGAATTATTTATCACGAGCTCCTTTTGGTCAGTCAGCCATGCTGCATGTCCGAAATAAGGAAGTTACTGGATTTAAAAAGATCGCCTGCGAGCAGATCTTCATATGACAAAGACGAAACACAAAGTCAGAAATGTAATGACGATATCGGTAAAAATTGATATAATAGGGCAGTCGTTATTATAGTAACGGAGGAAGATTAAGTGAAAAAGAAAATTATACCTGCACTTATAGCGATTGCCCTTATTATCATCATTTTGGCATTTGCGGGAGGAACAGCGTTTTTCTCCCATTTCGGATACAGTAATGAGCACAGGGACCTTAAGGCATATTACGATCTAAGCAGTGACAGTGATGTGGCCATTGTTCTGCAGGATGAGGTGATAGACACCAAGGCGAGACTCATAGAAGGTGCCGTATATCTGGCCTATGACGACGTAAAAAGTCTCCTTACGGACAGATTCTACATAGACGAACAGGACAACCTTCTTATATATACTACGGCAACGGGGATGAGGATAGCCGTGATCGGTGACAAGGGATATTATGCCGATGCAGATATCGTCCCTTCCGGAGAGGGTACATCGTTCGACTTACAGGGTGATGTCACGGATACTGATTATGTGGTCAGCATGTACAAGGATGACACTCTCTACATAGCCATGGATTATCTCAAGGACTATGCGGATTTTTCCTATGAACTCTTTACCGATCCCAACCGTATACAGATGTATACCGAATGGGGTACGAAGAAGGTCGCTGATGTGACTAAGAAGAGTGCGGTCAGATATCAGGGGGGAGTCAAGAGCGACATCTTAAGAGAGGTCGACAAAGGCGAGAAGCTCACGGTCATCGAGGAACTTGAGGACTGGGACAAGGTCAAGACTTCAGATGCGATCATAGGATATATCGAGAAGAAGCATATATCGTCACTCAGTGATGTTACGCAGGAAGCGGTAAACACTAAGATCACGGATGAATACTCCCGCATCACCAAGGACTATACGATCAACATGGCATGGCATGCGATCTATACGGAGAGCGGCAATGACACATTTGAAGAGATGGTGGACGGCACGGGTACGATGAGCATTATAGCTCCGACCTGGTTTGCACTTACGGATAATGACGGTAATTACAGATCGTTCGCAGGTGCGGATTACGTACAGCGGGCTCACGCGCGCAATATGGAAGTATGGGCGGTGCTCGACAATTTCAATGGCGGTGAGGTGAGCACCTATGAGATCATGTCATACATCGGCAAGAGACAGAGGCTTATAGACAGACTTTTGTCTGATATAACAAGTCTCGGGATCGATGGTATCAACTTAGACTTTGAGCTTGTACCGAATGAAGCAGTACCTCATTATGTCGAATTCATAAGAGAGCTTTCGGTAGCCTGCAGGGCGGCAGGAGTCGTACTGTCCGTGGATAATTATCCCCCTCAGGGCGGAAATTATTACGGCCTTGATGAGCAGGGGATCTGCGCCGACTATGTCGTGATCATGGGCTATGATGAGCACTGGGCCGGCTGCAGCGAGGCTGGAAGTGTGGCTTCCATAGGCTTTGTACAGCAGGGAATCGAGATGGTGCTTAAGGATGTTCCGGCAGACAAGATCATCAATGGCATTCCTTTTTACACCAGGATATGGAAGACTAACGGCGATCAGGTCACGAGCGAAGCTCTCGGAATGACTCAGGCGGCGGAATTTGTCTCAAAATATGATTTCAAGATGGAATGGGATGATGAGACCTGCCAGAATTACGGTGAGAAGGAGATGAACGGCACCCTTTACCAGGTATGGCTTGAGGACAAGGAATCCATCGAGACTAAGTTAAGTGTCATGGGTACCTACGGTCTTGCAGGTGTTGCGGAATGGCAGCTCGGAATGGAGGATAAGGCCATCTGGGATACCATAGATTCATATGTAAAAAAATAGAGGGCGACTGACACTCAGGCGCTCTGAGTGTGTTTACGGACGGGGCGAACCATGAAATGGACAAGGATAAGGATAAAGACAACTACAGAAGCGGAAGATATCATCATCAGCGATCTCTATGACATAGGACTTGAGGGTGCACAGATCGAGGACAAGATACCCTTATCTCCGATTGAGAAAGAGCAGATGTTCGTGGATATACTTCCGGAGAGTGAGCCGGATGACGGAGTGGCTTACCTTAGCTTCTATATAGAAGAAGATTCAGAGAAAGCTTCGGATATAGATGGAACAGTAAAGGAAGTAAAGTCCGTGCTGGAGTCTGTCAGAGAGTATATGGATATAGGCGAAGGCGCTATAACTGTCGATGAGACAGAAGATCTGGACTGGATCAATAACTGGAAGAAATATTTTCATCAGTTCATGATAGACGATCTTCTGGTGATCCCTTCATGGGAGGAAGTACCTGTTGATACGGATGCGCAGATGATATTGCATATAGATCCGGGAACGGCTTTTGGGACCGGCATGCACGAGACGACCAAGTTATGCATACAGGCGATGAAGTCACACCTTAAGGCGGGTGATAAGATCCTTGATGTGGGTACCGGCAGCGGGATCCTCTCGATACTTGCTCTCATGTACGGAGCGGGATATTGTGTTGGAACGGATCTTGACAGATGTACCATAGAAGCCGTAAGAGAGAATAAGGAAGTTAACGGTATCAGGGAAGAGGATTTTGATCTGATCATCGGCAATATAATAGATGATGCGGAAACTCAGGCAGAAGTCACTGCAAAGCTAGGCGGTGAAGGTGCCGATATCGTAATGGCTAATATACTTGCTCCCGTGCTCATCGCACTTGCTCCCGTGATCCCCGGGTTTATGAAAAAGGGCGGAGTACTCATCAGTTCCGGGATAATAGAGGGCAAGGAAGATGAAGTGGCGGATGCCTACAGAGCAGCAGGCTTAGAGGTCAAAGAGATCGCTTCGCTTGGCGAATGGAGAAGAGTAGTGGCCGTAAAGCCCTGACAGGAACAGAGAATGTATCACTTTTTTGTTTCACCGGAGAATATCCGGGATAAGCATATAATCATAGAAGGATCGGATGTCAATCACATACGTAATGTACTTCGGATGAGGGTCGGTGATGAGATATCCGTAAGCAACGGCATCGACGGCAGAGAATACCGCTGCGGCATCACATCGATGGGCGATGTCATAGACTGTGAGCTTCGTTTCATCAAGGAAGCAGACACTGAACTTGCAGTCAAGGTTCATCTGTTCCAGGGCCTGTGCAAGGGCGATAAGATGGAGACTGTGATACAGAAGACCACGGAAATGGGAGTATATGAAGTGATCCCGGTGCAGATGGATAGATGTGTGGTCAGGTTCGATGACAAAAAAGCCGCATCAAAGGTTACCAGATATCAGACAGTAGCAGAAGCTGCAGCCAAGCAGAGTAAACGAACGGTGATACCTCAGATCCATCAGGTATGCGATATTAAGGAAGCGGTTGAATATGCCGGATCTTTTGATAAGATCATAGTACCCTATGAACTATCGGCAGGAGAATCCTTTGATAAGACCAGAGAGATACTTGAAAGCCTGAGAGGACTAAGTGATGTTGCCGTGTTCATCGGCCCCGAAGGCGGCTTCGATGATTCGGAGATCGAATCGCTCAAGGCAGCAGGCTCAGACATCATCTCCCTCGGCCGCCGTATCCTTCGAACCGAAACTGCCGGCATGGTCGTCCTGAGCTGGCTTGGTTATTTATTTGAATCATAGGGCAAACGACAGAAATATACATACGCGGGTAGTTTTTTTGCGTCAGTCCCAGGTCTGCAAGTACATCCATGTACTTGCGGACAGACCAACCGACGTCCTGTCGGTAGCCGGCGTCTTTTGCCGGCTTAGTACCGCTACGCAAAAATCCTAGCGAGAGCGTGCCCGCGTTGTGTATATTCTGTCGTTTGCCGAGGAATTGAAATATGAAGAACGAAGTATATTTGGACAACTCAGCCACGACCCGGGCGTACCCGGAAGTGGCGGATATAGTGAAGCAGGTGATGCTTGAGGATTACGGAAATCCCAGCAGCATGCACATGAAGGGCGTCGATGCCGAACAGTATGTGAAGCAGGCCGGTCAGATCCTTGCAACAAGCCTTAAATGCAAGCCTGAGAATATTCTGTTCACTTCAGGCGGTACAGAATCGGATAATCTTGCCCTCATAGGCACGGCAAGGGCCATGGCCAGACGCGGCAGGCACATCATCACGACTCAGATCGAGCATCCGGCTGTACTTGAGACCTGCGAGTATCTGAGCAAGGAAGGTTTCGAGATCACCTATCTTCCCGTTGACGGGAATGGGATCGTTGATCTGGATACATTGGAGAAGTCCTTAAGACCGGATACGATACTTGTATCCGTAATGCATGTCAATAATGAGATAGGTGCCGTAGAGCCCATAGAGGAGATCGGCACGATCATAAGAAGAGTCAGTCCCGATGCATTTTTCCATGTTGATGCTGTTCAGGGTTACGGCAAGATCCGTCTGATCCCGAAGAAGTGTAATATAGATCTTATGAGTGTCAGCGGACATAAGTTCCACGGACCTAAGGGTGTGGGTTTCCTGTATATGAGCGACAGAGCGAGACTTCGCCCGATCATCTTCGGTGGCGGACAGCAGAAGGGCATGCGCTCGGGGACGGAGAATGTTCCCGGTATAGCGGGACTTGCGTTAGCTGCAGATCTTACGATGAGCAGCCTTGATGAAGATGTGAGCAGGCTTAAGACTCTTAAGGCTTATGCCGCGGAGAGACTGTCGGGGATAGACGGAGTTACGTTAAACGGATTTAACGACGGTGAATCGGCTCCTCATATCTTAAGCATATCCATTCGTGACGTGAGAGCGGAGGTCATGCTCCATGCTCTTGAGGATAAGGGAGTGTATGTTTCGTCGGGAAGTGCCTGTGCATCCAATAAGCCGGCGATATCGGCCACGCTCAAGGCGATCGGCTTAGACAGATCGTTGCTGGATTCAACGATTCGTATCAGTATGTCGCATTTTACGACTGAAGAAGAGATAAGGTATGCATGCGACTGTTTCGGGGAATTGATACCCGGTTTACGCAGATATATAAGGAAGTGACATATCCTAAGAGACCGGTGTTCGGCCGGGAATAGTTACAGACCATAAGAGGAGAGATATGGAGTATTCATCTTTTTTGATCAAATACGGTGAGATCGGAGTCAAGGGCAAGAACAGATATCTGTTTGAAAATGCCCTGATGCAGCAGATCAAATACGCGCTTAAGAGATGTGAAGGGCAGTTTAAGGTACACAAGGCGGAAGGCAGGATATATGTCGATGCCTTAAGTGACTTTGATCAGGATGAAGTCACGGATAATCTTAAGACGGTGTTCGGCATAAGCGGGATCTGCCCCATGACGTTTTCGGAGGACAATGGATTTGAGGATCTGAAGGTGTTCGTGATCGACTATATGAAGAAGGTCTATGCAGACGCATCCGAAGGGACGACATTTAAGGTATATGCGAGAAGATCCAACAAGAGATATCCGCTCGACAGCATGGAACTCAATGCGCTCTTAGGTGAGGCGATCCTAGAGGCGATGCCGGTACTGAAGGTCGATGTGCACAACCCGGATATAACTCTGTTTGTTGAAGTCAGAGAGAGGATATATGTCTATTCAGAGGTGATACCGGGTCCGGGAGGAATGCCGGTCGGAACAGGCGGCAAGGCCATGCTCTTACTCTCGGGAGGTATCGATTCGCCCGTGGCGGGCTATATGATATCCAAGAGGGGTGTCAAGATAGACGCGGTCTATTTTCATGCACCGCCGTATACATCGGAGAGAGCCAAGCAGAAGGTGATAGATCTGGCCAAGAAGGTTTCGCGCTATTCGGGACCGATATATCTGCATGTGATCAACTTCACGGATATCCAATTGGCCATATATGAGAAATGCCCGCAGGATGAGCTGACGATCATCATGCGCAGATATATGATGAGGATCGCGGAGACGATAGCGAAGGAGACGGGATGCCTCGGTCTTATCACGGGAGAGAGCATCGGTCAGGTTGCGAGTCAGACTCTCGCATCCCTTGCGGTCACCAACGAGGTTTGTACACTTCCGGTATTCAGACCCTGTATCGGCATGGATAAGCTTGAGATAGTCGAGATCTCGCAGAAGATCGATACCTATGAGACGTCGATCCTGCCTTACGAGGATTGCTGTACGATATTCGTGGCGAAACATCCGGTGACCAAGCCGAGTCTTGAGATCATTGCCAAGCATGAACACAATCTTGATGAAGTGATAGACGATCTGTTAAAGAACGCACTTGAAACAAAAGAGACGATAGTCGTAAGTACGGATGAATGATGTGCGGTCAGATATCAGACAAACAAAAAGGAGCAGTTAAAACTGCTCCTTTGTAAAACCGCTTATCAGTGATCAGACAATGTAAGGCTTAAGAGTGTCTAATACTGAATCAATATTGTCCTCAGCGTGGATGTTCAAGTCGATGGGCTTGGAAAGATCCAGACTGAAAATACCCATTATCGATTTTGCGTCGATTACGTATCTGCCTGATACGAGGTCAAAATCATAATCAAACTTGGTGATGTCATTAACGAATGACTTAACCTTATCGATTGAGTTAAGAGAAATCTGTACTGTCTTCATAAATATATACCTCCTTAACTTCATACCTTCGATATAATAGTAAAGTGAGAAAACACAAAAGTCAACCTGAAAAATTGACAAAAAAAGCGGCAAGAAAGAGTGAAAAATATGAAAACCGTGGCATTTCACAACCTCGGATGCAAGGTCAATGCTTACGAGATGGAAGTAATGCAACAAAAATTCACAGATTCCGGCTACGTCATTGTGCCATTTGACAGTATAGCTGACATATATGTCATTAATACATGTTCGGTGACCAATATCGCTGATCGTAAGTCCAGACAGATGCTTCATCGTGCAAAAAAGACTAACCCTGAGTCTGTCGTTATCGCCGCCGGCTGCTATTCCCAGACGGACACCGAGGGGGCGACCGGAGATGATGCTGTCGATATCATCATCGGCAATAACAGAAAGACTGAGATAGTGAAGATACTTAAGGAGTATCTTAAGAACAGAGCTGATAATACTGATATACAGACGGATTCTCCTCTCGCTGACAAGCCTGCCTATAAGTCCGTTGAAGTCGACGATCTGAGCGTTCCCGTTTCGTATGAGGAAAGCGGTATAGTCGGATCCAATGAGAGAACGAGAGTCGATATCAAGATCCAGGACGGCTGCGATCAGTTCTGTTCCTACTGTATAATCCCCTATGCCAGAGGAAGGGCAAGATCAAGAGACAGGCGATCTGTGATTGAGGAAGTTAAGAAGCTTGCGGATAAGGGATTTAAGGAGATAGTGCTCACCGGGATCCATTTAAGTTCTTACGGAATAGACTTAATGGAGAATTCTTCGGGCAGGAAGCTTAACTACAACACTATCGCCTCGGGAGCGGATTTTACCAACGAAGAACTCATAAGAGTCATAGAGGATGTATCGCACATAGAAGGGATCAGGAGAGTGAGGCTTGGGTCACTGGAACCCAGAGTCATCACCGAGGATTTCCTAAGAGCGTTGAGTGCGAATGAGTCAGTCTGCCCGCATTTTCACTTAAGTCTCCAGAGCGGCTGCGATGCGACGCTTAAGAGGATGAACAGGCATTATACGACGGATGAATACTATGAGAAGGTGAGGCTTATCAGAGAGTTTTTCGAGCTTCCCGCGATCACGACAGATATCATCACGGGATTTCCGGGAGAGGATGAGGCGGAATTTATGCAGACCGTAGAGTTCGTCCGTAAGGTAAAATTCTACGATACTCACATATTCAAATATTCAAGGAGAAAGGGTACCGTGGCGGACACTCTTCCCGGACAGAATACTGAGGCTGTCAAGGCTCTAAGGAGCGATGTGCTCATTGATATCTGTGATAAGAACAGAGAAGAATTCATAAGAGCACATTTGGGAAGAGAATGCGAGGTACTGACGGAAGAAGAGACAGATACTGCTTCGGGAACTGTACTTACCGGACATACAAGGGATTACATACCGGCAGTCATTCGTAAGACCGGTGAGATCACGCCCGGAGATATCGTTGTCTGTAAGGCCGCAGATGTGCTTGACGGGAAGTTAGTGATGCTTGAATCTGAGCAGGATATGCGTTAATATAAAGGATGGTTTATTATAGAGTCATAATGGAGGAAATATGCAGGAACTCGGTAATACACAATTCTTCAAAGTAGAAGTTGATAAGGAGATAAGTGTCAAGGGCGTGCTCAAGGCAGTGTTTGATGCAATGACCGAGAAGGGATACAACCCGGTCAATCAGATAGTCGGCTATATCATGTCCGGCGACCCCACCTATATCACGAGCCACAACGGAGCCAGGAGCCTGATCATGAAGGTTGAGCGTGACGAACTGGTGGAAGAGTTGCTCAAGGAATATATAATCAACAATAACTGGGGTTGATATGGCTGAGAAAAGAAGGATACTGGGGCTGGACTTCGGTTCCAAGACTGTCGGCGTGGCCATAAGCGATCCCTTACGGATAACCGCACAGAGCCTTGAGACCATCGTGCGCAAGTCACCTGATAAGTTAAGGCGTACTTATGCCCGCATAGAGGAGATAGTCTCAGAGTATGATGTTGAGAAGATAGTGGTCGGGCTACCCAAACATATGAATGATTCGGAAGGAGACAGAGCGGCGCTCACGAGAGAATTTGCCGAGAAACTCGGACGCAGAACTGGCCTTGAGATCATCATGTGGGACGAGAGGATGACTACGATCATGGCTGAGAGAGTGCTGCAGGAATCCGGTGTGAGGAGAGAGGACCGCAAGACTTATATAGACTCAGTCGCGGCCACTTTTATACTGCAGGACTATCTTGACTATATTAAGGAAGAATGAGGAATGAACAAGTTGGAGAAGATCACATTTAACCCGAACGGTGATGAACCGGTGGAGTTCTTCGTCCTTGAACAGACGAGGATATCGGGTGTGGATTATATATTGGTCACGGATTTCGAAGAGGGAGACGGAGAAGCGCTGATCCTTAAGGATATGTCTGCCGAGGATGAGCCGGAGAGCGTTTATGCCATAGTTGATGATGACAATGAGCTTAAGGCTGTGGCAGGCGTCTTCGAAGACCTTTTGGAGGATGTCAAGTTTGTATAGCAATAATGATGCATCCGGGCTTAAGATAATACCGCTTGGCGGCCTGGAGCAGATCGGAATGAATATAACTGCCTTCGAATATGAGGACAGTATCGTTGTTGTGGATTGCGGATTGAGCTTTCCTGATGACGCCATGTTGGGTATCGACCTTGTCATTCCTGATGTGACATATTTAGAGGATAATATAGACAAAGTCAAGGGTTTCGTTATCACTCACGGACACGAGGATCATATCGGAGCGCTTCCGTATGTTCTTAAGAGGATCAATGTTCCTGTCTATGCCACAAGGCTTACGATGGGACTGATAGAGAGAAAGCTTGCAGAGCATGATCTTACGGAGAGTGTCAGGCGCAAAGTCATACGTTTCGGACAGTCAGTCAATCTCGGAGAATTCCGTATAGAATTCATCAAGACCAATCACAGTATCGTGGATGCGGCCGCACTCGCGATCTATTCGCCTGCAGGAATAGTTGTCCATACGGGCGATTTCAAAGTCGATTACACTCCCGTATACGGAGATGCCATAGATCTGCAGAGATTTGCGGAGATAGGTCACAAGGGCGTGCTCGCGCTCATGTGCGATTCCACCAATGCAGAGAGGCCGGGATTCACGCCGTCTGAGAAGACCGTGGGCAAAGCCTTTGATACGATATTTGCGGAGCATACGGACAGACGTATCATCGTTGCGACTTTTGCTTCCAATGTTGACAGAGTTCAGCAGATAATCAATTCCGCATACAAATTCGGTCGTAAGGTGGCCGTGGAAGGCCGCAGCATGAGCAATATCATTGAGACCGCTCAGAGTCTCGAATGCATCAGCATTCCGGATAACACTCTGATACCGATCGAGATGCTCAAGGATTATCCCGTGGAGAAGACCGTTATCATTACGACGGGATCTCAGGGTGAGAGTATGGCGGCTCTGTCGCGTATGGCATCGGACACACATCGCAAGATCTCGATCACACCGAGGGATCTGATCATTTTCTCTTCTCACCCCATACCCGGCAATGAGAAGCCCGTTACCAAGACCGTCAATACTCTTCTGTCCAAAGGGGCGGAAGTTATCTTCCAGGATGTGCATGTTTCGGGACATGCATGCCGTGAAGAGATCAAACTCATATATACACTTGTAAGGCCCAAGTACTCGATACCGGTGCACGGAGAGTACAAGCATCTGATGGCGCAGGCTTCGCTTGCTAAAGAACTCGGTATTCCGGACGAGAACATCTTTATCCTTACGAGCGGCGATGTGCTCGAGTTAAAAAACGACAGCGCCTCAGTCATCGGCAAGGTCCAGACGGGTGATGTCCTCGTGGACGGACTCGGGATCGGCGATGTAGGCAGCGTAGTCTTGAGAGACAGGCAGATACTTTCGGAGAACGGTATCATCACTGTCGTAATGGCTATAGAGAGTGTTTCGGGAGTGCTCGTATCGGGACCGGAGCTTGTCACCAGAGGATTCATCTATGTCAAGGAATCCGATGCCGTGATGGATGAGATGCGCGAGATAGTACAGTTGGCGGTGGAGCGTCTGACTGACAGAGGTGTCAGGGACTTTAACAAGATAAGGAATACCGTCAGAGATGAACTGAGTTCATATATATGGAAGAGCATGAACAGGAGACCGATGATACTTCCGGTGATACTTGAAGTGTGATCGCATGATGATAATATCTATTTATTAGATCCCGGGCTATGCAGGGATCGGAAACGGAGACAGATTACAATGACCGGCAGGATAGATACCAAAGAAATGATAATATCCATATTCTCGGTGGCACTCAAAGTGGTGCTGTTCGTGATCGCAGCCATGTTCATCTATAAGTATGCACTTATAGGTTATGACTACGGATACAGGATATTCGGAGAGAAACCCATGGCCGAAGGCGAGGGACGCAAGGTCTCCGTGACCGTAGGAAGCGATATGGGAGTCAAAGATATCGCGCAGACTCTTGAGAATAAGGGCCTTATCAGGGATGCCAATCTCTTTGTGATCCAGGAAAGACTCTCCGAGCATCACGGTGATATCAAGCCCGGAATATATGAACTCAATACCAATATGACTGCGGAAGAGATGATAGTCGTAATGTCATCCGAAGAGGGAGAAGGCACCGATAAGGAGTCTGAGAGCAGTTCGCAGAATACGACGACCAGTCCTATCCCCGGAGCAGGCGGCGAGGATGAGGAATATTATATAGATTCTGAAGATACCGATCCCGGCAGCGTTTCAGACGGTGCATATGCTCCGATAGAAGAATAGGGACAGATGACGTATCATGATCAATGATGAGAGACTGACTACATTTATCAATTCGCTCGATGAAGGCTTGCCTGAAGACCTTGCGGCTCTTGAGAAGGAGGCACTGGCAGATGATGTGCCCATAATCCGCAAGGACATGCAGGCTTTCCTTAAATACATGATGTTTGCATCTAAGCCTGTTAATATCCTGGAAGTAGGAACGGCTGTGGGATTCTCGGCGCTTCTTATGAGCGAATATGCTCCGGATGCACATATTACGACGATAGAGAATTACGATAAGAGGATACCCATAGCAAGGGCGAACTTTGAGAAGTTTGGCAAAAGCGATAAGATAACTCTTTTAGAAGGAGATGCGGCAGCGATACTGCCGACCCTTAGGGATACATACGATCTTATCTTTATGGATGCGGCCAAGGGTCAGTATATCAACTACCTGCCGGAGATCTTAAGACTTCTTCCGTCAGGCGGGACACTGATATCCGATAATGTATTGCAGGACGGAGATATAGTCGAATCCAAATACGCGGTAGTCAGGCGCGACCGCACGATACATACCAGGATGCGGGATTACCTGTATGAGCTTAAGCATAACGATGCACTTGTTACGGTCATCTTAAACGTCGGTGACGGGATAACCGTAAGTGTAAGGAAATAATATAACTTAGGAGTAATGTGGGAAATGGAAAACATGGGTCATAATGTGAATGAGCATATCGATGTTGAGGAGATGTTCGGATGTAACGTATTCTCAATGGGTGTTATGAGAGAGAGACTTCCGGCTGACGTTTTCGCAGAGATCGAATCCGTGATCGAACATGGCGGAGAGTTATCTCTTGCGACTGCCGATGTTGTAGCAAGAGCCATGAAGGAATGGGCTGTGGAGAAGGGAGCGACGCACTATACTCATTGGTTCCAGCCTCTTACCGGTATCACTGCGGAGAAGCACGATTCGTTCATTTCGCATCCCGACAGGGACGGGCATATGCTCATGGAATTCAGGGGCAAGGAGTTGATCAAGGGAGAGCCGGATGCTTCGTCATTCCCTTCAGGCGGTCTTCGCGCAACATTTGAGGCAAGAGGATATACGGCATGGGATCTCACATCCCCTGCATTCATCAAGGAAACAGCCACAGGTCCTACCCTGTGTATTCCTACGGCATTCTGTTCATATACGGGAGAGTCACTCGACAAGAAGACACCTTTACTTCGTTCACTTGAAGCACTCAGTACTCAGGCACTCCGTATAGTGAGACTCTTCGGCAACACTACAGCCACCAAGGTCAATACGTCTGTCGGAGCCGAGCAGGAGTATTTCCTTATAGACGAGACCAAGGCCCGCAAGAGAGAGGATATCATATTCTCCGGCCGTACTCTCTTCGGATCTCCGGCGCCCAAGGGCCAGGAGATGGATGATCATTATTTTGGTGTCATAAGAGAACGCATCGGTGCATTCATGCGGGATGTCAATATAGAACTGTGGAAACTCGGCGTTACGGCCAAAACACAGCATAATGAAGCTGCCCCTGCGCAGCATGAGCTAGCACCAATATATGAATCTGCCAATATAGCAGTAGACCATAATCAGCTCGTGATGGAGACGCTTAAGCGTACCGCTGAGAAACACGGCCTTCGTTGCCTGCTTCATGAGAAGCCTTTCGCCGGTGTCAACGGTTCCGGCAAGCACAATAACTGGTCGATAACCACAGATGACGGTATCAATCTCTTAGAACCCGGGGACAGCCCCAATGAGAACATTCAGTTCCTCTTGGTATTGGCCTGCATAATGAAAGCTGTAGATACACATGCGGATCTTCTGCGTCAGAGTGCGTCCAATGTAGGTAATGACTTAAGACTCGGAGGCAATGAGGCACCGCCTGCCATCATATCTATGTTCCTCGGAGAGCAGCTTGAGGACGTGGTGCGCCAGCTTGTGGAGACAGGAACTGCAGCGAGTCTCAAAGAAGGCGGTACCCTCCAGACGGGTGTATCGACACTCCCTGATTTTGAAAAGGATGCTACAGACCGTAACCGTACATCGCCTTTTGCCTTTACCGGTAATAAATTCGAGTTTCGTATGGTCGGCAGCGAAGATTCTATAGGAAGCCCCAATACTACTCTTAACGCTATAGTAGCTGAAGCATTCTGCGAAGCTGCGGACAGACTTGAGGCTGCCGATGATTTCGATATGGCTGTACACGACCTTATCAAGGAATATATGGCGACTCACGAGCGCATCATATTCAACGGTGACGGATATTCACCCGAGTGGGTAAAGGAAGCCGCAAGAAGAGGTCTTCCCAATATACCTTCGATGGTACAGGCAGTCGAGACACTGACTACAGACAAGGCCATAAAGCTCTTTGAGAGATTCGGAATCTTTACCCGCGGTGAACTCGAGTCCCGCGCCGAGATATTATATGAGACCTATGCCAAGACCATCAACATAGAAGCATTGACCATGGTAGACATGGCCAACAAGCAGCTTGTTCCCGCAGTCATCAGATTCTCAGGCAAGCTTGCCGATACTGTGAATGCAACGGTATCAGCCGGCGGAGATGCAACCGTGGCATCGGATCTTCTTAAGAGAGTCACGGGACTGCTCACCAAGATGCAGGAAGCAAGAGTGAGCCTTTCCATCATCGAGAAAGACGGCTCAGCGATGGAGCGCGGGCGCGATCAGGCCTTCTATTATTATGAAAAAGTGGTTCCTGCCATGGAGGAGCTGCGCCACTATGCAGATGAACTGGAGCGTATCGTCGATAAAGCCTACTGGCCGTTCCCGACATATGCGGACCTTTTATTTGAGGTTTAGGGCGGTTTAACGCAGTATAATGTGCCCCGGACCGGGCGCCTTGACAAGGTGCCCTGACGGCGCCACCGCGGTGCCTGAATCGGTTGTGCCGGCACCGGGGTGCCCGAATCGGTTGTGCCGGCACCGGGGTGCCTATGCGACACCATTACGGCACCTCTGCGGCGCTGTTGTGGCGCCCTTGTGGCGTCCTTGTGGTGCTCAGGTCAGACCAAACAAGCCAAAAAGGCGATTTGGTCCTACCGATTAGGCGGACATGTGGCGCTCAGGTCAGACCAAAAGAGCCAAAACAGCAATTTGGTCCTACCGATTAGGCGGACATGTGGGCGCGTCGGTCAGACCAAAAGAGCTAAAAAGGCGATTTGGTCCTACCAATTAGGCGGACATGCGGCGCTTCGGT
>CAMNDJ010000030.1 GCA_946535225.1 uncultured Lachnospiraceae bacterium | reverse complement strand
CCGCTGACAAGAAGAGTATGGATTCTGTCCTTAATAAGTTAGGAATTTCCAAGTGCAGGACCGGCAGGATAGTGATCGCGGGGTGCGGAGCTACGGGTGAGAGTCTGCTGGATCTTCTTGATCCTGACAGGGTGTCCGTTACGGTGCTTGAGGATGACCCCGAGCAGTGCAGGCATCTGATGCAGAAATACGGAAAAGTAAAGATCATATGCTCAGAGGAGGAGATCATAGATGTATTGGAAGAAGAGAAGGTGTACGATGCGGATGTGCTGATATCGCTTACGGATAATGATGAGACAAATCTGGTCATAAGCATGTATGCATGGTCATGCGGTATCCCTTCGATCATCACCAGAGTTGACAAGCCTGAGCATGTGAAGCTCTTACATAAGGTAAATATTGATATCACGGTCTCTCCTACGGAACTGTCGGCACGTAAGATGTTAAGGTTTCTAAGAGCACATGAGCGTGACAGTGAAGGTGACGATATCGGCAAGTTCTATCATGTGGGCGCGGATATGGCTGAGATCATGGAGTTTAAGATCGCAGAAGGCGCAGGACACCTTAATATGCCGCTTTCGGATAAGGGATTCTCGATCAAGGAAGATGTGCTGATCGCCGCAATTATAAGAGACGGGTCACCCATCATACCTACGGGAACGTCTTATATACAGGCAGGAGACAGAGTGATAGTGGCATCGTCGAAGAAGCATCATCTTAAGAGATTTGAAGATATATTCAAGGCCTGAATCTTAAACAACTTAAGAGGAAGGTAGCAGATCAAACGGGGCAGACCCGTAAGGGAGTGTATAATTGGAAAAAGAATTATTCGATAAATATGAGAGATTAAAAGAATACATTGCTTCTTTGGGAAGTGCAGCCGTTGCTTTCTCAAGCGGCGTGGATTCCACGTTCTTATTATATGCGGCCAAAGAGGCGCTTAAGGATAACGTGATCGCGGTGACTGCATCGTCTTGTTCTTTTCCGAAGCGCGAACTGAATGAGGCTACGGACTATTGTAAGAAGATGGGGATAAGGCATTTTGTCGTGGAGTCAGAGGAACTTAAGATAGAGGGCTTCTCTGAGAATCCCCCGAATCGCTGTTATCTGTGCAAGCATGAGTTGTTCACCAAGATACGGGAACTGGCTGCTTCACAGGGGATCAAAGAGGTCATGGAAGGCTCCAATCTGGATGATAACGGAGATTACAGACCCGGACTTAAGGCGGTGGAAGAACTCGGAGTTAAGAGCCCTTTAAGAGAGATTGGTCTTACCAAGCAGGAGATAAGGGATCTGTCTGAACATTTTGATATACCTACGTGGAATAAGCAGTCATTTGCCTGTCTGGCAAGCCGCTTCCCTTACGGAGATACTATCAATGAGAAGAAACTCGGTATGGTCGACAAGGCCGAGCAGCTGCTCTTAGACATGGGGTTTGATCAGCTGCGTGTCAGGATACACGGGGATATGGCCCGTATAGAACTGCTTCCTTCGGAGTTTGACAGATTCATGGATGAGAAGGTAAGGCAGACGGTCTATGATAAGTTTAAGGAGTACGGCTTTAAGTATGTGGCTCTTGATATAATGGGCTACAGGACCGGAAGCATGAATGAAGCACTGAAGCTTTAAGACATCTTCTGTTCGTATTCTTCTTTGGGCATGGGCTTGGCGAAATAGTAGCCCTGTATCATGTCACAACCTTCTCCGGCCAGGAAATCAACCTGTTCTTTGATCTCTACACCTTCAGCGACTATGCGCATGTTGAGGTTCTTGGCAAGCTTGATCGCCTCGGACACAACGATCTCGGCTCTTTTGTCATTGGTCTCTCCTCTGAAGAATTCCGCATCCAGTTTGAGCACATCCAGGGGCATATCCTTGAGTGAGTTGAGAGAGGAATATCCGGAACCGAAGTCATCCATGGATACGGCAAATCCGTAACTCTTAAGCTTGGATATCGTACCTAACATTGCCTTTTTATCATCAAAGAATGCACTCTCTGTAAGCTCTATCTCTATATATTCATGAGGTGTGCCTATCTCATCGACCATATCCTTTATCTGATCTGCCAGATCGCTCTCTATGAAGTGGGCTCTCGATACATTGACGGAAACAGGTACACATTTATATCCCTTATCAAGCCAGGCTTTCTGGTCGGCAGCGACATGACGGATCATATAGTGATCTATCTCCGTTATGAAACCGTTGTTCTCAAATATCGGAATGAACTTGCCGGGAGGGATCAGTCCGAATTCGGGACTGTTCCATCGGATAAGGGCCTCCGCACCCTTAAGCTTCTCACTCTTCGGATCGTACTTGGGCTGATAATAGACTAAGAATTCCTCATTATCCAGAGCACTTTGCTGCATCTCCTGAACCTTATCTAACCACTTCTGTTCCTCGATGAGCTTGTCGTCGAAGAAGGCGATACCCGAATCCTCGCCGGGGCCTAAAGAGAGTCTGGCACCGGTAGCATGGTTAAATTCGGTATCGAATTTGATGTTCTTAGGCTTGACCGGTTCACCCTCAGAATCGATCGCTTTTTCGGTGAGTGAAACACCCGCGCGGAAGTAGAACTTGTGATCCGAGTCGATATTCTCAAGTTCGCCTATGATGCCTCCGAGGCGCTGTCTTAATTCATCTTCGCTGTTATATCTGAGGATCAGACCGTACGCACCCAGCCCCAGATGGGAGCAGGTCTCGTACTTGCGAAGTTTGCCGCTTAAGAGGTGATATATCCTGCATAATATCTTATCGCCCTCCGCTACTGAATGGCATATGCAGAAGGTATTGTAATTGACGAATTTGAGTGAGACAACGGCGAACCTGTTCTTGGTACTCGATTTCTTGCGGATCATATGCTCACCTTTGACTAACAGCCAGGTCTGATTATGCCCTTCGGTCACAACATCGGTAAAGAACAGCGAAAGCATACGTCTCTGTCTGATGAAATTCCTTACACCTGCTCCGAGCAGCGTGATGAGGATGATACCCATCAGACCTGCCAATGAGCCGATGAGAGCAATGAACAGGTTGATATCGCGCCTGTTCGAACTGAAGACGGCCTTGCCTATAAAATGCTTATTACCGTTATCTACATCTATGGATATCCATATGGGAAGATTTATTATGCTCGTATTATGTGCAAGAGCATAATCCGGATCTTTTTCCTCCCATTTTCCTTCATCACGCATCCATTCTGCAAATTCTCGAAGATCAAGTGATAATCTGCCGTTCTTCGGGTAGATAAAATCCCTCTTGCTGTCTCTGTAGACCAGAACCTTCTCATCATAGGCAGACAGGGTCACCTCTGCACTCTGTGTTCCTCTCGTATCTTCACCGTTTAAGTGTATGCGGCTGCCGTCACTGCCGGTGATCACATAATCATGACCTTCCTCGACAAGAAGATTATATATATTGGAATCATTATTCTTAAGACCGTTATCGTAGATCCTGGCCATGTATTGGATCTTCTCATATTCTGAACCGATCTTGGTATCGATCACATATGAGACAAATGCCTGTACCGCAAAGAACAGTACTCCGGCAAGTACTACCGAGAAAACTAAGAATTCGACTATCGATGTCCATATATGCGACCGCCTTATCTTGCGGTATCGCTTTTCGCTTTTGCTTCTTCCCTCTTTTTTGTCAGCCATGCTGCCTAACTTCCTCCCTGATGTGTTCCGTATTTCTTCGCATTGAATCTGTATTACTTCACATATAATATATAATATCACAGAATCCCCTTTTTATGGTAGAATATACAGGTACATCGCTCATAGATGTATACGTATGTGCGGTTTGAAAGGAGAAGAAATATGGAATTGATGCAGGCAATACAGACACGAAGAAGTATCAGACAGTATCAGGATAATGCAACGGTCACGGCAGACCAGGTTAAGGAGCTTATCGCGGCAGCCCTTCAGGCACCCACATGGAAGAATTCTCAGACCGGACGTTACTATGTGATACTTGATCCGGCAAAAATGAAAGAGATCGTAACAGAATGCCTTCCGGAGTTCAATGCCAATAATTGTACGAACGCCAAGGCCCTTATCGTAACGGCATTTGAGACTAAAAGATCGGGATTTACAAGAGAAGGTGTTGCAGAGAATGAACTCGGTGATGAGTGGGGCGCATATGACCTCGGCCTTCAGAATGAGAATCTTATATTAAGAGCAAGAGATATGAGTTTGGATACACTTATCATGGGTATCAGAGACGGAGAGAAGTTAAGAGAAAAGCTTTCCATACCTGAGAGTCAGAGAGTGGTCAGCGTCATAAGTGTGGGCGTAAGAGCTTCAGACCCTGAGATGCCTAAGCGTAAGGCAGTAGATGACGTTGCGAAGTTCTTCTGATGGATCGTCAAAGGGACGGAATATACAGACATGTGGAGTAACAGACAGGCGTTTCGTAACGGTAACAGAGACGGTATACCCATAGCACTCGGGTATTTTGCAGTGGCCTTCACTCTTGGTATAGCAGCCAAGAGTGCAGGCTTTTCTGCGTTGCAGGCTGCTATAGTCAGTCTGACCAATCTTGCAAGTGCCGGACAGTATGCCGGCTTTACCATGGTAAGGGACGGAGCGAGCTATGCCACGATGGCTGTGATGATCTTAGTCACGAATGCACGTTATATGCTGATGTCATCTGCATTGTCACAGAAGTTCGATGAGAAGACGCCGTTTTTTCACAGACTCCTTGTGGGATACAGTGTGACAGATGAGGTGTTCGGAATATGCGTCAGCGTTCCCGGCAAGTTAAATCCCCTGTATGCATACGGAGCCATGCTGCTCACGGTCCCCGGTTGGACATTAGGAACATATCTCGGAGTAGTCATGGGTAACGTACTGCCCGCAAGAGTGGTGAGCGCCTTAAGCGTAGCGCTGTATGGGATGTTCATAGCGATCATCATACCTCCTGCCCGCAAGAGCAGGGTGATACTGGGGCTTATATCGGTATCGATGGTACTCAGCGCAGTCCTTACATATGTGCATTTCTTTGATCTTATCCCTTCGGGAGTTAAGGTGATATTGCTGACGGTGGTGATCTCGACTGCGGCAGCCCTGTTATTCCCTGTCAGGGAAGACCCATACAGTCAGATAAGGACTGACGGATCATATGCCTCGAACAGTGAAGAAGGGGGGCAGGAATGATGAGAGAACACAATATATATGTATATATGTTCATTATGGCAGCTGTCACCTATCTGATAAGAGTACTGCCTCTTACTCTGATACGCGGGGAGATACGAAACAGGTTCATCAAATCTTTCTTATATTATGTGCCGTATGTGACACTTGCAGTCATGACATTCCCGACTATCACGCAGGCTACCGGATCGCCGGTATCCGGAGCAGTCGCCTTCGTCGCGGCTATACTGCTTGCATGGTTTGGCGCAGGATTATTCCCCGTATCCGTCATATCATGTATAGTTGTATTTGTGATAGAGCTGTTCATATTACATTGAGATCATATATGAAAAATATACAGAAAAAGCGCAGGTACGGTGAATGACCGGCCTGCGCTTTTTCTTATGTGTATAGTTGTGATAACGGTTATTCTATTACATGTATCCAGCCTTCAGGAGCTTCGATACGACCCATCTGGATACCTGTTAAGGTATCATACAACTTCTTGGTGATGGGGCCCATCTCATCCATTCCGGAAGGAAGACAGATCTCCTTGCCGTGATCAACGATCTTGCCGACAGGTGAGATAACGGCAGCGGTTCCGCACAGTCCGCACTCAGCCATGTCCTTAAGCTCATCTACATATATCTCACGCTCTTCTGCTTCAAGCCCTAAGTAATCCCTGGCAACCTGCATGAGTGAACGACGCGTGATGGAAGGAAGTATGCTGTTCGACTTGGGTGTAACGACCTTGCCGTCCTTGGTAACGAATAAGAAGTTCGCACCGCCTGTCTCCTCGACCTTGGTACGTGTAGCTGCATCGAGATACATATTCTCATCGAAGCCTTCTTCGTGTGCCGTTACTATTGCATGCAGACTCATAGCATAGTTGAGTCCTGCCTTGATATGACCGGTTCCGTGCGGTGCGGCACGGTCGAAGTCGCTTATCTTGATCGTAAGAGGCTTAACGCCGCCCTTGAAGTAAGGGCCTACAGGAGTCGCAAATGCCCTGAACTGGTAATCATTGGCGGGCTTAACGCCTATAACGGGATTGATACCAAACATATAGGGACGGATGTAGAGAGTAGCACCGCTTCCGTAAGGAGGAACCCATGCCTCATTGGCCTTGACGAGCTTATCTATCGCATCTAAGAATCTCTCCTTGGGGAAAGGAGGCATCTCAAGCCTCTTGGCTGAATCGATCATTCTCTCGGCGTTAAGATCGGGGCGGAAGACCACGGTCTTGCCCTGCTCGGTAGTATACGCCTTCATGCCCTCAAATATAGTCTGTGCATACTGAAGAACACCGGCACATTCGCTCATGGTGATCATATCATCTTCGGTCATGACGCCGTCATCCCATGCTCCGTTAGTGTAGTTGGATACATAGCGGTAGTCAGTCTTCATATATCCGAAGCCTAAGTTAGCCCAATCAATACTCTTTTTTTCCATATTATTCGTACCTTCTTTCTTCAGCAAATCAACCTTGTCTGTTGTGATCAAAAAAATATGCTAATAGTCATTTTACTCTTTTGCAGGCGCAAATTCAATATCAAAGGATGAATATACCTATTAACATGTGAAATTTTGCAAATATTCTGAATTTGTGCAAAAAACTATCAAATTCTTTGTTGATTATGTTATAATTATACAAATTAAGTATATGTGTATTGAGTACCGTTGCGGAGGACACGATGGGTAGTAACAGAGACAGGGCGGCCGAGTACGAAGCCAGAAGAGCCAGACTTATGGATGAAGACTTGCATGGCAGGACTCCTTTCGTCAGGTCTATTGCACTCAAGATAGCGCTCCTTGCGATCTTAAGTGCCATCGTTGCCGCTGTCATATCGGTCGTGATGTTCTCGGATCTTACCAAAGATCAGGTCAAGACTTCCGTAGAGAATAATATCGGAGATCTGGCCACGGCATATGCGGCTTTGATCAATGAGCAGGTTAAGATCAAGGGTACTCTTACTTATGACGATTATAATGAACTGCTCTCTGAAGTAAAGATCAAGGATATGAGCAGTTCTTACGCATATCTGGTTTCGTCCGACGGTACCACGCTTTATCATCCGACCAAGGACAGAGTGGGTAATCCCGTCGAGAACGCCGTGGTCAAGGGACTTGTTGCCGAGCTTAGTGCAGGCAGGACACCTGAGGATGATGTAGTCACCTATGTATTTAAAGGTGCCAATAAGATAGCGGGTTACAGCATATTATCCGACAGGAGTATTTTGGTCGTAACGGCCGATGAGAAGGATGCTTTCTCGTTCATGGGCCGTATACGTAATCTGGCGATCGTTTTAGTGATCGGCATCATCATAATCTGCGGAGCCGGCGGCGTTATCTTCTCGAAGATGCTGACCAAGCCGATGACATTCATCAAGGATATGGTGGTGGAGACGGCAGAATTCAATTTTGTATCCAAGGGAAGAGCCAGGAACCTTCAGCTGCGTACCGATGAGATAGGAAGCATAGCCAGAGCCCTTAAGATGATGAGAGACAGCTTAAGGGGGATCGTGGGAGAGATCAACAGATCCAGTGATACTCTCGATGTGAGAGTATCTCAGGTTGCCGATTCGAGCGTGGAGATCGATTCAATGTGTTCGGATGCGTCGTCCACGACCGAAGAACTGGCGGAAGGAATGGAAGAGACTTCGGCTTCGGCAGATAATATACAGGCTAATATCCAGCAGATGAATGATGCTGCGGAGCTTATCAGTGAACTGACCGGTGAGGGCAGGAAGCAGGCGTCGGAGATCAAGGACAGGGCAGCAGGACTTAAGAGTGATGCCCTTGCCGCGACGCAGAGAGTCACATCTTTATACGAGGATATGAAGATTAAGACGGAGAGGGCCATTGCGGATTCTGAGGCCGTTTCCAAGATCAATGACCTTACGGATGCCATTATGGCTATCTCGTCACAGACGTCATTACTGGCGCTCAATGCCAATATCGAGGCGGCAAGAGCCGGAGAGGCAGGCAGAGGTTTCACGGTTGTGGCTACAGAGATAGGAGCGCTGGCTAATCAGACTTCGGATACGGTGACAGGGATCAATGAGATAGTTGCCGAGGTCAATGATATAGTGGCCCGTATGAGTGAGACGCTTACAGACTCCATGGAATTTCTGGAGAACGTGGTCATCAAGGATTACGAATCCTTTGCTGAAGTAAGCAATCGTTACAGCGATGATGCGGACAGCTTCGGTGAGAGCATGAGAGAGATCGATTCTTCGGTTTCGGGTCTTACGAATGAGATAGCCGTCATCACCGAATCATTGCAGAAGATAGCCGGTATAGTCGGTGAGTCTTCGTTCGGTGTTACGGATATCGCCGGCAAGACGCAGGATATCACGGCTCTGACCGTGGATAACAGGGATGCGGTGTCCGAGTGTATGGATGCTGTCAGGGGACTTAGAGAGATCGCTTCGAGATTCAAGATGAATGAATCTTGATCATATACTAAATTTTTATTACAGGAGGGGTTTATGTTAGCAACATTAATTCCATTATTTGATCAGAATATGAAGGTTAAGGCATATTCGCTCTATGGTCAGAAGAAGAATTTCCTGCTCGATGCCAGATATCTGAGCACGGCCAATCAGTATGATGCAGTCAATATCCCCAGCTTTGAGGTGATCGACAGTGTGGGCTTAGAGACTCTGCCTGATGATGTGGAGATCTTTATCCCGGTGACGAACATCTCCATCTACGGAGACATCAACGGCCAGTGTCATGCGCCTCATAACAGGATCGTCCTTCTGATGGACAATTCCATCAAGCCTATGAAGGACTATATCAAGCGTATAGATGAACTGAAGAAGGACGGATATAAGTTTGCGATACGTAAGCTTGGAGTTCAGGACTTTGAACCGTATAAGGAGATCTTAAGCAAGGTTGATTACGTGATACTCAATCACCAGAAGATAGTCATAAGCAAGGCCAAGATCTATTTCAAGGCACAGTATCCGAATGTGAGCCTTGTTGCAGGTAATCTGCAGTCACAGGAGATATTTGAAGAGCTTAAGGCTGAAGGCGGATATGAGTATTACGAGGGTGATTTCTACAGAATGCCTGTTAATAAGGGCGAGACTGAAGTCGCTCCGTTGAAGCTTAACTACATCGAACTTCTCAAAGTGGTAAATGACAGCAATTTCGATCTTACGGAAGCCGCAGACGTTATCGGCAGAGATACGGCTCTTGTAATGTCACTCCTCGAGATAGTTAACAGGATGGCGCGTAATTCGGAGATCACTTCAATAAGACATGCGGCTGCAATGCTCGGTCAGAAAGAACTGCGTAAGTGGATCACGACTGCGATAACCAAGGAACTGTGTGCCGACAAGCCTAGCGAAGTATCCAGACTTTCACTTCTGCGTGCCAGATTCGCTGAAGAGCTTGCTCCGTTATTTGAGATGGCAGGTCAGAGCCAGGAGCTTTTCTTAATGGGTCTTTTCTCCATCATCGATCTTATCTTAGAGAAGCCCATGTCCGAAGCACTGGATATGATGAACGTATCCAAGAATATCAGAGAAGCACTTGTTGATCATAAGGGACAGTATTACAAGATACTCTGTTTCTTAGAAGCATATGAAGCCGGTAACTGGCAGGAAGTATCACGCATGATGGTCATCGATAACGTGGCTATGGATGATGTATACAAGGCCTATATCGGAACTCTCGAATGGTATCGTGACCTTTTCAAGTAAAGATGATTCGTTTCTGAAGGAGCCTATAGGTATATAGGCTCCTTTTTTGGAGAGTATGCAGCAGTTACTTAGTGATATACAAAACGAAACATTCAAACCGGTGTATCTTCTGCACGGTGATGAGGCTTATCTGAGAGTCCAGTACAAGAACAGACTCAAGGATGCACTCACTGCGGATGGTGATACGATGAATTATTCGTATTATCAGGGCAAGGATGTTAACGCCGCGGAAGTGATAGACATGTCGGAAACCATGCCGTTCTTAGCTGACAAGCGTGTCATAATATTGGAGAACACAGGGTTTGCCAAGGATGGCAATGATGCTCTGGCAGATTATGTAAACAGCGGGATACCTGACACGACTGTCATAATCATGGTAGAGCAGGCTGTTGACAAGCGGACCAGGTTATATAAGGCGATAGACAAGGCAGGCCGGTGTGTAAGCTTCGATATACAGAATGATGACACACTGAAGAAATGGATACTCGGCAGACTCAAACGTGAAGGAAGACAGATCTCGGCTCAGACTCTTGATATATTCTTAGAGACCGTGGGAACGGATATGTATACGATATTCGGCGAACTGGAGAAGCTGATCTCCTATACCATGGGCAGGAATGCAATAACTCAGGCGGATGTTGAGTCGGTATGCTGTGTCAGACTGCAGAACAGGGTCTTCGATATGATAAGCCTCATGGGACTTAAGAAGAGCAGCGAGGCGGTCAAGATCTATCACGAGATACTCTCTCTTAAAGAATCGCCATACGGAGTCCTGGCGCTCATAGTAAGGCAGTTTAATTACATGCTGCAGATAGGAGACATGCTCTCGCTCGGCATGAATAACAAGACCATAGCATCAAATGTCGGACTTAGCCCGTATGTGGTGGGCAAATATATTCCGCAGGTTAAGAATTTCAGTATAGATGAGATGAAGAAGATACTCGAAGCATGTGCCGAGACCGACCATAACGTCAAGCGCGGTGATATGGGAATAGAGCTTGGTGTGGAACTTCTCATACTTGAGATAGCAACATCGAGATGACCGGGACACAGGCAGCTTTCCCGGAATGGAGGAACAGGATGAACATTGAAGCAGACCAGGTTTACAGACATTTTAAAGGCAACATATATAAGGTGATCACACTGGCTAAGCACAGCGAGACCGGTGAGGAAATGGTGGTATACAGGGATGTATACGGATCGCACGAGACATATGTAAGGCCGAGGGAGATGTTTGAATCGCCTGTGGACAGGCAGAAATATCCGGACGCGGAACAGGAGATGAGATTCGAACTCATGGATGAGACAGAGGCGGCAGGCACGGGACTTAAGCCGCTTGTTGAGGCATTCCTTGACGCGGACGGAGCGAATGAGAGGATGGAGATACTCAAGCGCCTTCAGGATACGGTAAATGATGATGATATCGATATCATGGCCGGCGTTATGGATTTCGATATAGGGCGCGACCACAGCCTTCCGGAGAGATATAAGATGCTCATGGATTCTTTGAGCGTACGGGGCAGATTCGAGACAAACAGACTCAGGTAGGAGAATTGCAGATGAAATTATTATCAGTAGCTATACCTTGTTACAATTCGGCAGCATATATGGGCAAATGTATCGAATCGCTCTTAGTGGGCGGTGAAGATGTGGAGATCATCGTCGTCAATGACGGTTCATCGGACGATACATCCAAGATCGCGCACAGATATGCCGATCGTTTTCCTTCCATAGTCAGGGTCGTGGATAAGGAGAACGGCGGTCACGGTTCTGCAGTCAATTCCGGACTGGACGCGGCTACGGGACTCTATTACAAGGTCGTTGACAGTGACGACTGGGTCAAGGAAAGCGCATATATGGCGATCCTTGACAAACTGAGGGAATTGTCAGGCTCTGACAAGGTCCTTGATATGCTCATAAGCAATTTCGTCTATGAGAAGGAAGGCGCGGAGAAGAAGAAGGTCATGCGCTTCGGCCATGCACTGCCCAAGGATGAGATATTTACATGGGACAGGGTCGGACACTTCCATAAGGGGCAGTATATACTGATGCATTCGGTCATCTTCAGGACTAAGCTGTTAAGAGAAGCCGGAATAAGATTGCCCGAGCACACATTCTATGTTGACAACGTATTTGTGTTCGAGCCTCTTCCCTATGTGAAGAACATGTACTATATGGATGTCAATTTCTATCGATATTACATCGGCAGGGAGGATCAGTCCGTCAATGAGAAGGTCATGATAGGCCGTGTTGATCAGCAGATCAGAGTTAATAAGATAATGATAGATTATATGGTGGACAATAAGAAGAAGATATTTGCCAATAAACATCTTAAGAACTATATGATCAATTATCTGGATATCATAACCACCATAAGTTCGATCATGCTGATCTTATCTGAGACTGAAGAGAACCTTGAGAAAAAGAAAGAACTCTGGAAGTATCTCAAAGACAAAGACAGTTATCTGTTTTATAAGCTTCGTCTGGGATTGCTCGGCAATACGATGAACCTGCCGGGCAAGGGAGGGCGCAAGGTGTCCGCCACGGGCTACAGGATAGCTCAGAGGTTCTACAAATTTAATTGAGCGGATCATTTCAAACAAAAAGGAGCCATGTGGCTCCTTTTTTGTTCAACCTGCGGACGTTTCGCCTCAGGCGAAACACAGGGTTGTCAGAATATGTTCAACCTATTGTACAAGCGGATACTTGGCAGTGAGTTCGTCTACGATGGCTCTTGCACCTGCTACACCGTCTGCGCCCTTGAGCACAACGAGTGAGATGGCTTCGGCGATCCTGTCCATATCCTCTGTATTCATTCCGCGGCTTGTGACTGCGGGAGTGCCGAGTCTGATGCCTGATGTAACAAATGCCTTCTGAGGATCATTGGGAACGGTATTCTTGTTGGCCGTGATATGAGCCTCATCTAAGAGCTTCTCGATCTCCTTGCCGGTGAGTCCCTGAGGACGAAGATCAAGGAGCATGAGATGATTGTCCGTACCGCCCGATACAATGCTTAAGCCCCTCTTAAGAAGGCCTGAGGCAAGTGCCTGTGCATTGTCTACTATGTTCTTGCCGTATTCCTTGAATTCGGGAGAGAGCGCTTCCTTGAAGCATACAGCCTTGGCTGCGATGACATGCATCAAAGGACCACCCTGGATACCGGGGAATATGGCTTTGTTGAAATTGTACTTGTCAGCTGCTTCCTGATTGCACATGATCATTCCGCCTCTGGGACCCCTTAAGGTCTTGTGAGTGGTAGTGGTCACTACATCTGCATAGGGGAAGGGACTCTCATGCTGGCCGCTCGCCACAAGACCTGCGATGTGAGCAATGTCGACCATCATAACAGCGCCTACTTCGTCGCAGATCTCACGGATGCGCTTGAAGTCGATCTTTCTGGCATAAGCAGAAGCGCCTGATACGATCATCTTGGGCTTGCATTCCTTTGCTATCCTGAGTACTTCGTCATAATCTATAAATCCGTCATCATTAACGCCGTAAGGAACACAGTTAAAATACTTACCTGACATATTGACCGGTGAACCGTGGGAAAGATGTCCGCCGTGATCTAAGTTCATGCCCATGAAAGTATCGCCCGGCTCCAAAACTGCAAAGAATACAGCCATATTGGCCTGAGCTCCTGAGTGGGGCTGAACATTGACATAGTCGCAGTTGAATAACTTCTTGGCACGTTCTCTTGCCAGGTCCTCAACCACATCCACACATTCACATCCGCCGTAGTATCGCTTGCCCGGATATCCTTCGGCATATTTGTTGGTCAGGGGGCTCCCCATTGCAGCCATGACTGCCTTGCTGACCCAGTTCTCAGATGCGATCAGCTCTATATGGCTGTTCTGTCTGTTTTGCTCGGCAACGATCGCGTCAGCTATTTCCGGGTCAACTGCCCTTACTTCATCTAATGAATACATAATCGCTCTCCTTATGTTGGTTTTTTGCAACTGTCCACAATTTTACCATATCTTTATCCTGCTAACAATATGATTATTATGCAATTTAGGGGTATCTTATATTGCATTTTGCAATCAATATGAGAGCGTTTCTTCTTTTATTTATGCAAAAACACTATTTACTTAGTTATCGCAGTTTGCTAGAATGGCATAAGCAAAAGACTGTTATGTAAATTACAAAATGTTACAGAGGGGTATGGAATGTATGAGATAATAGTCAATCCGGGCGCAAGATCGAGCCGCGGGGTCAGGATATGGAATAAGGTCGAGCATCTTTTCAGGGATGCAAACGTGGAATATAATGTCCACTTCACCGAGAAATTCAACGAAGGCGGAGATATCATCACGGATATCTACAAGACCTATGAAGCCAAAAAAGAGACTTTGCATTTTGTCATCTTCGGAGGAGACGGAACGGTTAACGGGATATTACAGAAGATCCCTTCGTTTGAGGATGTTATCATAACCGTTATCCCCATAGGTTCAAGCAATGATTTTGCCCGTGATGTAGGGATATCGAGAGATCCTGAAGAGGCAGTGAGACATATGCTCAACACTCCGGTTTCCATGCGCGTGGATATAGGACATGTTCATCAGGAGAACAAACTGGTCCGTTCGGGAGCGATGGATATACCCGACAGGAGATTCCTCGTAAGTACCGGCATCGGTTATGATGCGGCGATATGTGAAGAAGCGATGAGTTCGGGTATCAAGAACTTCTTTAACAGAATCGGACTGGGCAAGCTCACATATTTGGGTGTAGCGCTCAAACAGCTTATGGGTGCAGAGTATATAACCGGTGAGCTCACACTTAATAACGGAGAGAATATCATACCGCTTGAGAGACTTCTGTTCTTGGCCGGTATGAATCACAAATACGAGGGCGGCGGATTCATGTTCGGACCGGAGGCCAACGATCATGACGGAATGTTGGAACTGTGTGCGGTGACCAAGATATCCAAGCTCAAGATTTTATTCTCATTGCCCAAGGCTTATAAGGGCAGACATTTTGAGGTAGACGGAATAGATCATTACAGAGCCAGGTCATATACGGTGAGAGTTTCCAAACCGTTATATGTACATGCGGACGGAGAAGTTAATGCAAAGGCGGATTTCATTTCCGTATTCGTTGATGAGGAGGCTCTGCAGATCGTTTATTAGGGAAGCATTTTCCGGAGGAGATCATGAAAAAATTATACGAAAGATATCATCATGTGTTGGCAGTCATAGTTTACTTCGTTGTATACATGACATGGTTCAATTACATCGAACGGACCAGGGCAGCGCAGTATACGGACATCCACATGAACATAGATGACAAGATACCGTTCTGTGAATACTTCATCGTTCCTTATCTTATATGGTTCTTGTATGTGGTTGGAGTCGTAGGATATCTGATGCTTAAGGACAAGGATGATTTCTACAGGAATTACACGTTCTTAACAACGGGAATGACGATATTCCTTTTGGTATCGACTCTTTTCCCGAACGTACAGCACCTTCGTCCCTATGTAATGCCCAGAGACAATGTTTTTTCACAGATGGTGTTAAGACTCTATGCGACGGATACACCCACCAATCTCTGGCCGAGCATACATGTATATAATTCAATAGGAGCATATCTCGGTGTGGCACACAACAGACGACTTGGTTCGAACAAGATCGTTAAGAGAGGCTGCCTGATACTCAGTTGCCTTATCATCATGTCAACGGTATTCCTTAAGCAGCATTCGATGTTCGATGTGCTCACGGCATTCCTCATGGCGGCAGTCGTATATGTATTTGTATACAGACTTGATCTGGTTGTTTCGCTCAGACGCGCCTATCATCTTCGCAAGGCAGCCAAGGAGAGTGAACTGTATGTCGTAAAGTGATCTGAGCATATGCTTCGATCGCAGATATACAAAGGATAGATAACGCGATCAAAGGTCAGGAAATCTCACCTGACCTTTTTTGTTAATTATATACAAAAACCACTTGCCAGTTTTTGGTTAATATGCTAGTATATCCCTTGGCAAACGACATATGTTCGTCACTGACGGACAAGGAAAAACAATTGTATCTGTCAAACGGACAGAGACAAGCAGGTGTCTTCATATGGACAAAAAGAGATCGGATTACTATATAGTCAGGCGCGAAGCACTGCCGGAGGTTCTGCTCAAGGTAGTTGAGGCCAAGAAGATCTTAGACAGGGAGCAGGCATTGAGCGTTGCGGAAGCTACCGCACGGGTTGGGATAAGCCGCAGTTCCTTCTATAAATACAAGGATGATATCTTCAGGTTTCATGATGACCTCCAGGGAACGACCATCACGCTCACGTTCAATATGGATGATGAGCCGGGACTTCTCTCGGATGTGCTCAAGACGATAGCGGATGCGGGTGCGAACATCCTGACCATACATCAGAGTATTCCCATAGGCGGTGTGGCTTCGCTCACCATCAGCATACAGGTATTGGAGAATACCGGTGACATATCGGAGATGATAGAGCATATGGAACAGCAAAAAGGTGTTCATCATGTGCGGATAAATGCCAAAGGTTGACAATGAGCGGTCGCAGGATATACCAGGTACATCGTGACTGCATAATACATCGAAAGGAAGTAAGAGAAATATGATCAAAGTGGCGGTATTGGGCTACGGAACAGTCGGCAGCGGAGTCGTGCAGGTCCTTCAGGACAATAACGAACTCATCGCCTCAAGAATAGAGAGTCCCATCGAGGTCAAGTACATCCTTGATCTGAGAGAGTTTCCCGGCGATAAGAACGAGGATCTCATCGTACATGATGTCAATGTGATAATGGACGATCCGGAGATATCGATAGTATGCGAGACCATGGGAGGAACAGGTGCGGCATATGAATTCACCAAGACGGCCCTGTCGCGCGGTAAGAGCGTATGCACTTCCAACAAGGCGCTGGTCGAGAAGTACGGACCTGAACTCATTGCACTTGCCGGTAAAAACAATTGCAATTATCTTTTCGAGGCAAGTGTCGGAGGCGGTATCCCCATCATACGACCTATCAATACCTCGCTTGCTCCGGAGCATATAACGAGTATCGTAGGAATACTCAACGGAACGACCAACTATATCCTGACCAAGATGGATACGGAGGGTGCCGATTATGCCGATGTACTCAAGAAGGCGCAGGAACTCGGATATGCGGAGAGAGATCCTGAGGCTGATGTAGAGGGACATGATGCGGGCCGTAAGATCGCGATCTTAGGTTCGCTTATGACGGGTAAGACGGTTCACTACGAGGATATGTATGTAGAGGGGATAACATCCATAGACACGCTCGATTTTGCCTTCGCCGGAGCCATGAACAAAACGGTCAAGCTCATAGCAGGAATATATGATAATGACGGTGAGATCACCGCGCTCGTTGCCCCTCATATGGTAAATAAGGATCATCCGCTTGCGGGCGTGAATGACGTGTTCAACGGAATATATGTTACCGGCAATATGCTCGGAGAGGTGATGTTCTACGGCAAGGGAGCAGGCAAGCTGGCAACGGCCAGTGCGGTAGTATCCGACGTTGTGGATATCGCCAGAGCTGATATTAAGGGAGTGAAGATCCCCTGCGCATGGGGTGAGGGCTCGCAGAAGCTTACAGACCACAGGCAGCGTAAGGGAAGATTCTTCTTAAGGGTAAAAGAGACAGATTCAGATAAGCTTAAGAGTGCGGTAAACGGCCTGGCCGAGGAGACCGTTATAGACGGACATGCAGGATATATCACAGGTCTTATGACGGAAGAAGAACTTGATAAGGCACTTGCAGGTATCGGAACGGATGTTAAGATGATCCGTTTACTGCAGGCATAAATACAGAGATGAGGAACAGAGGAATATGAAAAAAGTTGTTAAATTCGGCGGAAGTTCACTTGCCAGTGCGGAACAGTTCATGAAGGCAGGCGAGATAGTAAGGAGCGACAAGGCCAGAATGTACGTGGTTCCGAGTGCGCCCGGCAAGAGATATAACAGTGATACGAAGGTCACGGACATGCTCTATGCATGTTATGAGATCGCAACTGAAGGCAAGGATTTCTCCAAACAGCTCAAAGCGATCAAGAGCAGATATGATGAGATCATCGCAGGACTTAAACTCAAGATGACTCTTGCGGATGAGTTCAATGTGATAGAGAAGAATTTTAAGGAAGGCGCCGGACGTGATTATGCGGCAAGTCGCGGCGAGTATTTGAACGGTCGTATCATGGCCGAGTATCTGGGCTTCGAATTCATTGATGCCGCTGAAGTCATACTTTTTGACAAGGATGGAGAATTCGATTCCGAGAAGACCAATGATGTGCTGTCGGAGAGACTGGCAGGAATGAAGAATGCCGTAGTACCCGGATTCTACGGAAGTCTTCCTGACGGAAAGGTCAAGACTTTCTCCAGAGGCGGATCCGATATAACGGGTTCGATCGTATCGAGGGCTGCCAAGGTAGATATATACGAGAACTGGACAGATGTATCGGGATTCCTCGTGGCTGATCCCAGGATAATAGACGATCCGGCGGGTATAGATACCATAACATACAGAGAACTTCGAGAGCTTTCTTATATGGGCGCATCAGTTCTTCATGAGGATGCCATATTCCCCGTAAGACGCGAGGGCATACCTATCAATATCAAGAATACGAATGCACCTGAGGACAGCGGAACATGGATCGTCGAGAGTACGGCGCAGAAGTCTAAATATGTCATCACGGGTATAGCAGGCAAGAAAGGATTCTGCTCCGTCAATATAGACAAGGCCAAGATGAACAATGAGATAGGATTCGGTCGCAAAGTCCTTCAGGTATTTGAAGATAACGGAATAAGTTTTGAGCATATGCCTTCCGGTATTGATACCATGACGATATTCGTTCATCAGGACGAGTTCATGGACAAGGAACAGCAGGTCGTATCGGGGATCCACAGGATGGCACATCCCGACAGCGTGGAGATAGAAGCGGATCTGGCTCTCATCGCGGTAGTTGGTCGCGGTATGAAGTCTACAAGAGGTACGGCAGGAAGGATATTCTCCGCTTTGGCTCATGCACAGGTCAACGTCAAGATGATCGACCAGGGATCGTCGGAGCTAAATATAATAATCGGTGTCGCCAACAACGATTTTGAGACAGCGATCAAGGCTATATACGATATATTCGTTACGGCTGAGGTATAAGACACAACATATTGTGGTTCATATGCATTGATGTGAATATCTGAAATCAGAGAAAATATATTCACATACGTGCATAGTAATTAAAAAGTGTGCGTTAAACGATCCATATGTCCCGGATGATGAAGGTCATCCGGGCTTTTGCTTTTGGTCCCAATATAAGATGAAGCCGGGGGCGTTTCCGGGCTGATCGGTTACCGGGGCTTTCCTGTAAAGTTTGGAAGCGGATATAAAGTATTGCCTTGATCCCGCCGATATATATTGTGAAGACGAAACAGGTGATGTTGCGTAAATTGTATAAACAATATATACATTCAGACGAGAAAGAAAACACAACATAGTTTACATAACAATAAATAGAGAATTTTTTTGAAAAAAAATTAAAAATTGTGTTGACAATTAAAAACTATCGTAGTATAGTACAAATATAAACAAGAGAGAGAAAGAAATCCCGTCGGAGGTGGCGGGTATCTATAGAGAAGATATAGATCAGGAATCGCTAACAAGTATATGGAGGGCAGACCACCAGACTAAGAAGCTAATTCCAGGAAGACGCATAGTTGGGGCATAGGATGAGCGAGAGATGATAATCGCAGTACATAAGTACAAATGAGAGAAATGCCATTGTGATGTGTCGGTACAACTTAATACGGAGGACGATAACCAGAATAGAAAATATGGAGGTACAGTCCATTGGAGACATCGTCATAAAAGAGGATATCAGATTTCGAATCGGATATCCTCTTTTCATTAGGCTTAACATATTCTAACGGCTCACAGCAGAGACTGTTTCGCCGAGAATATGTAATAACCCTGCGTTTTTCCTTTGGCGAAACGTCCGTGGTTGACTGCTGCCGGGTGCTGTGCTATATTTTCATAGAAAACTCAATACTGAAGGTAGTTGGTTCTTTGGTTGAACTGATTCCGACAACTCACAGCAGAGGCTGTTTCGTTGGGAATCAGTAACAACCTTACTTTTCGCCAAAGGCGAAAAGTTATGGTTGAACAAGTCAACCTAAGATCAAAAGGGAAACAGGTGCAAGTCCTGTACGAACTCGTCACCGTGAATAGGTTGAACTGAGATGAAATGTCCGGTTCGAAGCCGTAACAATATGTCACTGGGGATACCCGGGAAGGCGTTACGGTATGTCTTAAGTCGGGAGACCTGCCGATATACCTGCATCAGGATGTATTCCGGATCACGAGTGATTGGTCTTATGTTGCAATGTGTCATCAATGTTTCGTTGATGGCTCGTTTTGTTGTGACCTTTACTCATTCCGATATCCGGGATGAGTTTTTTATTCTATATCAACAGGAGGAGACATTTTATGAAGAAGAGGTTACTGGCAGTGATGATGACTGCGGGACTTACGACGGCAATGCTTGCGGGCTGCGGACAGGAGACTGTGACGGCACCGGCAGATACGGAACCTGCTGTGGAAGAACCTGCAGCGGAAGAACAGGCAGAAGCCCCTGCAGCAGATACTGCGGAGAATGAGATGAGTGATGAAGAAAAGGCAGCTGAGGTGGCAGCACTCATAGATGCCATCTATGTTCAGGAAAGAACGGATGAGACTGATGCACAGTGCGCAGCAGCCAAGGCAGCATGGGATGCTCTTACGGATGAGCAGAAAGAGATGGTCGAAGGGGAAAACGCAGATCCGGATTACTTCGGAAGAGATACGGGAGATGCATCCAAGGATGATCCTCTCAATTCAGACAATATAGGTGAGAACGAGATCTTAGTCGTAAGCTTCGGTACTTCGTTCAATGACAGCAGGGTCGAGGATATAAGCGGCGTTGAGAAGGCTATACAGGCAGCCAATCCCGACTGGGCAGTAAGGAGAGCCTTCACGGCCCAGATCATCATCAACCACGTACAGGCAAGAGATGATGAGAAGATAGACAATATGGATCAGGCTCTTGAGAGAGCTGTTAACAACGGTGTTAAGAACCTTCTGATCCAGCCTACACATCTTATGCACGGTGCGGAGTACGATGAACTCACAGAGGCACTTGATAAATATGCGGATAAGTTCGAGAAGGTAGCTGTAGCAGAGCCTCTCTTAGGTGAAGTCGGATCAGATGCCACTGTCATCAATGAGGATAAGAAGGCAGTTGCTGAGGCAGTAGTAGCTGAAGCGGTCAAGGTTGCCGGATTTGATTCGCTTGATGCCGCAGATAAGGACAGCACGGCATTCGTATTCATGGGGCACGGAACGGCTCATACGGCTAAGGTAAGCTACAGTCAGATGGCTACGCAGATGGACAAGCTCGGATATAAGAACGTATTCATAGGAACCGTTGAGGGAGAGCCTGAGGAGACGGCATGCGAGAACATAATTGAAGAAGTCAAGGCTGCAGGTTATAAGAAGGTCATCCTTCGTCCCCTTATGGTAGTTGCAGGTGATCATGCCAATAATGATATGGCAGGCGACGATGAGGATTCATGGAAGAGCATGTTCACAGCGTCAGGTGCATTCGACAGTATAGACTGCCAGATAGAAGGACTCGGCAGGATAGATGCAGTCAGGGATCTGTATGTCAGGCATACGGCAGAGGGCATGAAGCAGCTCGGAAGCATAGAGACATCCGATGCCGCAGCAGCAACGGACTTAAAGGACGGCACATATGATGTGAAATTCACTACCGACAGTTCGATGTTCAAGGTCAACGAAGAACTTAAGGATATGGCCAAGCTTAAGGTGAAGAACGGTGAAATGACCGTACATATCTCGCTTGCCTCAGAGAGCATAGTCAATCTCTTCCCCGGTCTTGCAGAAGATGCACAGAAGGCTGGAGCAGTATTGCTCGAGCCCACAAAGGATGAGATAAAGTACAGCGACGGAACAACAGAGACAGTCAACGGCTTCGATGTGCCCGTTCCCTATCTTGACAAGGAATTCGATCTTGCCCTTATCGGAACCAAGGGAAAGTGGTATGATCATAAGGTATTGGTAAGCAGTCCTACAGAATGATCACAGGAATAGAAAATGATCAAAAGAATCACTGTATTATTAGCATTACTATTAAGCATGACTACAGTAACCTCCTGCGCTTCGCAGGGGGTTACTTCTGTAGATGAGGAAAAAGAGACTGCGACTGAGTATGTGGCAGATATTCCGGAAGACAGCACCTTTGAGGTTGACATAACAATGGAGGGTGGCTCGGGCAAGGCTCATATCGAATCTCCGGTAACCGTATCGATGCATGACGGCAAGATGAGTGCCGTACTTGTATGGAACAGTAAGAACTATGACTACATGATAGTCGACGGCATCAGATATGATAACGAGGATCCTGAAGGATATTCTACATTCACCATACCTGTAGAGACGCTTGATGCTCCGCTTAAGGTCATAGGCGATACAGTGGCTATGAGCAAACCCCATGAGATCGAATATACGATATACTGGAACAGCAGTACAAAAGAAGATGAAGAACCGGGGACTGCACAGATATCCGATGATGTCGGAACGGGCGCGGTGGATATGGGAAGCCTCACTCAGACCGGCAGCCTTACTCTTAAATATGCCACGCAGTTTGGTGTCAAAGAATACGGTGAGTATAAGCTCATCAGCATAAGAGGCTCGGGGGATTATCTTCTTGTTCCTGAAGGGCTGGAAGTACCTGAGGGGATATCTCCGGATATCGTTATTCTTAAGCAGCCGCTTGATAAGACCTATATCGCCTCAACGTCTGTCATGGATCATATAGTAAGATGTAAAAGACTCGATCATGTCAGACTCGCCGGACTAAAGGAAGAGGACTGGTGCATAGAAGAAGCATCGAAAGCCATGCATGAGGGTAAGATACTGTATGCAGGCAAATACAGCGCCCCGGATTATGAACTCCTTATTAAGGAAGGTTGCGATCTGGTCATTGAGAACGCGATGATATATCATGAGCCGTCGACGCTTGAAAAACTTAAGGAACTCGGTATGC